>JBBAVQ010000263.1:0-4389 GCA_040397625.1 Pirellulales bacterium
AAGATCCTGGCGCGGCCGCCGTCCAAGCCCAACGCCGTGAGGCGTGGGGCGAACCGCCACCAGATCCCGCGTCCAGCGTGTTTTGCCCGCGGCCTCACGGCCGGTCGGCTTGCACGTGCCGGGCCCTGAATCGCTGGAATCACGTGCGACCCGCATGAGCCGACTTCCTGTCCTTTGGGGAGGCCGCTGAATAGGATTGCGCGGGTGTCGTCATGACGCGTCGCGACCATTCCGAGACGTTGATACCCGTGGGGCGAATCGCCCTCGGGCGGGCGGTGCTCGTCTACGACACGTGGACGGTGCAACCAGAGGCCCACGTCACGATCCCGATCCGCGGGCCGCGCGGCGGGATCGAGCCCTTCATCGGCACCGGCGAAGATCTCGCGGCAGCCGTCGCCGCCGCCTTGCAGTCGCTCTCGGTGGTTCCCTTCGCAATCGCGGCGTGCGATATGAAGCGGCCGAGAGATGACGGCCGGGCCTGTGCGGCCACGGTGCTGGTGCGGACTCTCGACCCGTCGCGGCCGCGATACACGACCGGCCATGCCATGGCCGACGACGAACCCACGGCCGTGGCCGTGGCCGTGGCCCGAGGGCTCGCCGCGGGCGGGTTTCTGCAGCCGCGGCTGCTCACACCAGGCGGCCGCGACGTTGAAGCCTCGACCGAGCGGATCGTCCGTGGCATCGAGCGGCTCACGGCCGCCGAGACTCTGCCGCCGGAGACGGTCGGCGCGGTCCGGGAACTCGTGGCCCACGAACTGCACCGCTTTGGCGCGGGCCTGGCGATCCTCGCGGCCCATGCGCCCGACCGCGAGGGCGTGCTCACGCGGTTCGACGCCCAGGCCGCGCTTGAACTGCCCGCGGGCGCCACGAAGACGAGCGACACACAAACCAGCGCCTGGTGGGAGTGGTTTCCGGGGCTCGACAACGACGCCCGCACCCTCCGCGAGGTACTTGCCGAACTGCCGGCGGCGCCCGCCACCGCGATCCCCTGGATCGTGCGGCTGTTCGAGAATCCCGAGGGCTGGCTGCGGCTCCACGGCGCCATCCATCTCAAAGACCACGACATGATCCACGTGCTCCTCGGCCGCGGGCTGCTCGACCAGGACGAAGCCTTCGTGATCGGCTTCACGATGGGAAGCACGAAGGCGGTGTCGTGGGCGGAACGGGCGTGGTTTCGGTTTGTGGTGTCGCGGCTCTATCCGGAGCCCTACCGGATCTCGCAGCGGATGCTGGCGGCCTACGACCTCGGCCTCGAAGCGGGTCGGGAACTCGATGTGAAGGACCTGCACCGCGTGCTCCGCGACGACATGCTCGACCGCCCCCTCGGGGCCGTGCGGCGGGAACTCGGGATCGACTCGCGCCGGCTCCGCGAGTTTTACGCGAGGGAACGGATCGCGTTGCCGGGCACGCTCGCGAGTTCGCGGCTGCCGCTCGACCTCGCCGTGGCAACCGACCAGCCGCCGCTTCCCGAGGCGGCGTAGCCGCGGTGGGGGCGAGGGGTGTGGGCGAGCCCGAGCGCGATGCGCATCGTGAAGAGACACAGGTTGAAAACCTGTGCTACGTGAGAGACAGGCACACAGGTTGAAAACCTGCGCTACGTGAGCGAGGGGCTGCCCGTGCCCGGGAGCCGGCGTTGCTTTCTCCGCGCAGCCACGACGGCGGAGCGGAGAAAGCATCGAGCGAGTGAAGGGCAGGATGCCCGAAGCGAGCGTCCGGCGATGGGCATGGGTAGCCCCGAGCGCGAGGCGACCAATGTCAGACGTCCTCGATCAGACGGAAGCGGGGCACCTTCTTGCCCTCGATGTCCACCGTCTCCAGAAACATCGCCGCCGGCCGCACCCAGAGGCCATGGTCGCCATATTCCTGGCGGTAGACGACGAGTTCGTCGAGCGTCTCGCTGTGCCGAGCCACACCGAGCACGGTGTATTCATTGCCCTTGTAGTGGCGGTAGCGGCCGGGACGGATCGCGGTCATGCCTCACCTCACTTATATCGACTGCCACGCCGGCCAGACGATCATCCGTGGCCAGTCGCGCCGCCGTTTATACTCGCGACGCTCAGCCGGGCACACCTCGTGTGCGGTTCCCTGCTCCCGCGACGATCCGGCCGCCGGAATCATCCGATGACCGCTCCCTCCGCCTCAGGCGGATCCGAACACAAGCCCGCGGCCGGACCATCGTGGCGGGAACTCGCGTTCACCGATCCGCTGACGGGGCTGCCCAATCGCCGCCGGCTCGACGAGGTGATCCAAGGCGGCTGGAGCCGATGGACGCGCGACCAAACGCCGGTCACGGTGCTCGTGATCGACGTGGACCACTTCAAGTCTTTCAACGACGCCTCTGGCCACCCCGCCGGAGACGCCTGCCTGAAGACCATCGCCGCGACCCTCGCGGCCACCTGCGACGTTCCGGGCGGCATCGTCTGCCGCTGGGGGGGCGAGGAGTTTCTCATGCTCCTGCCCGATAACGATGCCTCCCACGGGGCCGACGTCGCCCGCAAGATGTTAGAGGCGGTTCGAGGCGTGGCGCTGCAGCACGCGGCGGCGCCGACCGGCAGGGTCACGGTGTCGATCGGCGTGGCGACGGCCATACCGACGGGCGACCTCGCTCCGGATGAGCTGATCGCCAGGGCCGACCGGGCGCTCTACGCCGCCAAGCGGGCCGGACGCGATCGCATCGTCGCGGCTCCCGAATGAAAATGGTGACAGCCACCTTTTGCCGGTCGCCGCAGGCGACACGGCCCCGGCCAAAGGCCGGGGTCTCCAGACAAAAGGTGGCTGTCACCATTTTCATTCCCCTTCTCCACGGGCCGCGGTCCGTGATAGGTTTCTGGCACGGCTGACTCATGCCGTCGCCCCGACATCGGAGAGATGCCATGAACGCGTTCCGCGGATTGCTATCGCTGCTCGCCCGACTGATGATCGCCACGATCTTTCTACTCAGCGCCGTCGCCGGGAAGATCATGAACTTCAGCGGCACCGTGGAGAAGATGGCCGCGGAGGGTGTGCCGTCGCCCACGATCCTTCTCGGCGGGGCGATCGCCTTCCTGATCATCGGCAGCCTCTCGATCGTGCTCGGCTACAAGGGGCGGTTCGGGGCCTTCCTCCTGCTCTGCTTCCTGGGCGCCGCGACCTACTACTTCCACGACTTCTGGAAACTGCCCCCCGACACGCCCCCGGCCGCGATGCAGGGCGAGCTGATCGCGTTCATGAAGAACCTCGCGCTGATGGGCACGATGCTCTTTCTGATCGCCAACGGCACCGGTCCGTGGAGCCTCGACAACCGCGGCAAGACCACGGCCGAAGACACCGACACAGACGACGAGTAAGCCTCGCGGCGCCGCCCCAGGAAGCGTAACGCCGTCAGGCGTACGGCCTCCCCCGCCAGACACAGCCCCCATCGCTCACGCGATTGGGCTTCCTGGTTACGGAGCGAACGTGCCCGCCGCCAGGAGCATCGTGGCGGCGTGGATGTCGACGATCGCGTCGAGATCGGCGGAGTAGCCGCCGCCCAACACGATCGCCAGCGGCACCCCTGCGGCCCGCGCCGCATCGAGCACTAGCCGGTCCCGGTCTATGAGCCCTTGTTTGGTGAGCCGCAGGCGACCGAGCCGGTCGTGCTCGTAGGGGTCGGCGCCGGCGATGTAGAAGACGAGGTCGGGACAACCGCGGTCGAACGACTCGACCACCGCAGGAGCCAGGGCCGCGAGATAGCCGTCGTCGTCCGTGCCATCGTCGAGCGGCACGTCGAGCGAACTCGGATGTTTCCGCAGCGGGAAGTTTCGGGCGCCGTGGATCGACATCGTGAACACGGTCGGATCGGCGGCAAAGATCTCCGCCGTGCCGTTGCCCTGATGGACATCGCAGTCGAGGATCAGCACATGCCGCGCGGCGCCCCGGGCCTGCATCTCCCGCGTGGCGACGGCAGTGTCGTTAAACACGCAGAAACCCTCGCCCCACGACGTGCCGGCGTGGTGCGTGCCCCCGGCGAGACTCGCCGCAACGCCATCCTCGATTGCCGCCGAAGCCGCATCGACGGCCGCCCCCGTGCTCCGCAGCGACCGTTCGACGAGCGGCTCGCTCCACGGGAAGCCGATCCGTCGCTGCTCGTCCCTCGTGAGCGTGCCCGAAAAGACCCGACCGATGTAGCCGCGGTCGTGCACTCGGAGCAGTTCCTCGTCGGTGGCGGCATGCGGTTCCACGAACTCAAGCGCCGCCCCTGCCGCCGCATGGGCCTCGAGCCGGCGGCGAAGCAGGCTGTATTTCGCAGCCGGAAAGCGATGCCCCTCGGGCAGCGGTAGCGGATAGCGGTCCGATGGAAACAGGCGCATGGGGGCTCCGGCACGCGGTCATCCTATGCCTCCCGCGTGGGCAGTCGATGCCAGCGACCTG
>JBBAVQ010000264.1:0-4388 GCA_040397625.1 Pirellulales bacterium
CGCAGACCCAGGCCGGCTACCCGACGCTCTCGGGCTCGATCCCGGTGGTGAAGACCGGCGGCGGCATGCTCGTGCTCACCGCGGCGAACACGCTCACAGGAAGCACGACCGTGCAGGGAGGCAGGCTGCAGCTCGCCAATGGGTCGGCACTCGGCTCGAGCACGATCGTGCCCGTGGCCGGCGGCACCGTGACACTCGCGGCCGGACTGCAGACCACCGTCGGCGGACTCTTGCCGAACGCGGGCGGCCTGACCGACGTCGGCAACGGGATGGTCACCGTGGCCACGGGCCTCTCGGCAGCCGGCATGGTGAACGCGATCGTCGCCGGCATGGGCGACGGCACCTGGAACGGCACCGGCGGCATCACCTCGAGCGCGGCGGCCACCAGCGGCGGCGACCGCACGATCGGCTGGCTCGACAACGGCGACGGTTCGGTGACCTTCGCCTTCGCCGCGGCCGGCGACACCAACCTCGACTGGCAGGTTGACATCATCGACGCCGCCAACTTCCTGGCTGGCGGCAAGTTCGATACTGGCAGCCCCGCATCGTGGAACGAGGGCGACTTCACCTACGACGGGGTCGTGGACATCCTCGACGCCGCGAGTTTCCTCTCCAACGGCCTGTTCGACGCGGGTGCCTACAACCCGACGTCGGGCCAGGCCGGTGCCGTCGCGGCCGTGCCGGAGCCAAGTTCGTGGCCCACGGCCCTGACCGCCTGCGGCTGCCTCGGCTGGCTGGCGTTGCGTCGTCGGCCGTTCCACCGCGGGTGATCGTCGTGACTGAAATGCCCACCTTCATGCCCCACGTTCGTGGAGTCGCCTCGCGTCGCTCCGGCCGTCGGCCCACGCCCGCCGGCTTTACGCTCGTGGAACTTTTGGTGGTGATCGCAATTATCGCCACGCTGATCGGACTGCTACTCCCGGCTGTCCAGTCGGCGCGGGAGGCTGCCCGACGAACCCAGTGCCTGAACAACCTCAAGCAGATTGGGCTCGGCGGGCACACGTACGCCAGTGCCAAACGGTTTCTGGTGCCGGCATACCTCGGCAACAACGACTACATCAGCCAGCAGGGTGGCCGCAACTCATGGCCCACCTGGGCCGCACTGCTGCTGCCGTTCATCGAGGAGAAGAACGTGGCCGATCTCTGGGACCTGAAGCGGCTCTCCGCGGCCCAGACGCCCGCCGCCTACCAGACACAGATCAACACCTATCTCTGCGCTTCGCGGCCTCCGGCGGTACTGAGCCAGGGCGACTTCGCCACGCCGGGGGGTGCGCTGTCCGACTACGCATCCAGTTTCGGCACGCTGGTGCCCCTGGCCACCGATACCGACTTCAAGACCTGCACCGGAGCGGTGGTGCCGGCGATCTCGGAGATCTCCCCTGATCCTGGTGACAACAGGGGGCCGACCATCAAGTCGTACCGACACCAGGTGAGCGTGGCGCGCGTGACAGACGGTACGAGCAAGACGGCGTTTTTTGGCGAGAAGTGGATCGACCCAACGCTGCCGCGAGGCACTTCCGACGCGGATCGCAGCGTCTATGGCGGATTCCGGGCCACGCAGCGGCGACTGATGGGCTACGACACCTCGAAATCTGTCGGCAGGCCACTCCTGTCCAGCAATGCGACCACGGCCGACGTCCCCACGGGCACCCGAGGGGAGTATTTCTCGGGATCTCACCCAAACGTGGTCAACTTCGCGTTCGTGGACGGGAGCGTGAAGCCGATCAATGTCGCGGCAGATATCGACGTTCTGACGGCCATCGCGACCCGGGCCGGCGGCGAGGTCGTCGACGCCAATGGCTTGTGAATGACTCGCCGGAACCGCCGATTCCTTGCTTGAGGTCCTTTTTCGCGCTAATTTCGAGCTCTGGCGATCATTTGCAAGCATCGTTACGTAAGTAGGGTTGATCGCCCCCCTGCACCGAGCAGTGGTGGATCCACACGGCACGAACTGATCATCCCTATGGCACCGCGCAGCAGGCCCGACGCGAAGCGGACGACGCCCCCGACTCTGCGGGGCGGCGAGTCGCTCGAGCGCCGCCAACTCCTGGCCATCACGGCATCGGTGACGTCGGGTGAACTCCGCATCGGCTTCACGTCGTCGGCCGCCGCCGAGCAGATCGCCCGCCTCTCGAGCGACGGCACGAACTACTCCGTCCGCAACACCAACAACGTTTCCATCGGCACGTTCGCCGTGTCGGCGGTGAACTCGATCACGGTCACCGGGCTCACCGCGGTGGAGCGGTTCGAGATCCCTGCGACAAGCGGCCGCGAGATCGCCGACCCGATCACGGTCGCCGCCACGGTAGAAACGACCGTCATCGGTCGGGCGATCGCCACCTCGGCCGGTGGCGTGCAGATCGGCTCCCCGGCGATCACGCTCGCCGCGGGCGTGACAACCGCCGCAGCCCAGACCTACGCAGGCAACGTGACGCTCGCCACTGGCAGCCTCGTCGCCGCATCGACGGCAGGTGCTGACATCCGTTTCGAAAGCACGGTCACCGGTGTCGCAGGAAGTGAGCTGGTCGTCGAGACCGCCGGCGCCGCAACCGTGCTTGGCGGGCTATCCGGGCCAGCCAAGTTGATCAAGCGCGGTGCCGGAGGACTGCAACTCCCCTCCTCCGGTAGCTTCAACGGCGGCACGTCGGTCGAGGCCGGCGAACTGACCGTGACGCGATCCGGTGGGCTGGGAGCGGGCAGCCTCCAGTTGGCCGCGAACACCCGGCTGAAGCTCGATGCCGGCACGACGCCGGTCGATGTTGCGACGCTCACGGTGGCGAACGGCGGCAGGATCGACGTCGGCAAGGGCGGCCTGACGATTGCCCCGGGCGGGGCCAGCCTCGCGGCCGTGCGCAGCCTGCTCGCAGCCGGAAGAAACGGTGGCACGTGGGACGGTTCCGCTGGAATCGTCTCCCGAGACGCCGCCGCCACGATCGGCCGCAGCGTCGGCGTCGTGGCAACGGACGACGGCAGCCTGCGAGTCGCCTTTGCAGCCGCCGGCGACACGAACCTCGACGGCTCCGTCGATATGCTCGACTGCTCCAACATCCTCGCCGGTGCCAAGTTCGATTCGGGTGATCCGGCATCGTGGATCGACGGCGACACCACCTACGACGGCGTGGTGGACATCCTCGACATTGCCGATGTCTTCAGCGGCTCGCTCTACGACGCGGGTCCTTACCTGCCGGCGACCACGCTGCCGTCTGGGTTTTCGGAAACCTGGGAAACCCTGGCGACGGCCACGCTGCCAACCTCCGCCTGGCAGATGCAGACCGGCGGCTGGGGCACCATCAACCAGCAAGACGTCCGGGGCGCCGGCCGCAAGCACGCCGTCGCGGCCGGGCAGGCCACCCGCCTGATGCGACCGGTCGATCTCGCGGCTCAGGATCACGTGGTGCTGCAGGGATGGCTCTCCAGCACGGGCACCACCGACAGGAGCATGCTGGGCCTGGCGTCATTCCCCACGGTGACGAACAACGCCCTCGTGCAGATGGGCGCCAACGGCAAGAGCACCTACCGGATCGAATACGGCAACCTGGCAGCGGGCTCGGCGCCGATCGAGATCGACACCACGCTGCCAGTGGAGGCCGGCTGGCACTTCATGCGGCTCGACCTCGTCCGGGACCCGACCGACACGACGCTCTGGCAGGCCACATGGCGGGGCTGGAACACGGCCCGCACCATCGAGAAGACGCAGTCGTTCAGCTGGAGGTTTGACCCCGGTGGCGTGAACTGGGCGACGCTTGGCTCCTCCGCAGCGACCGCCGGGGCCGTGGCCTGGGACGCCATCGACATCGGCCCACTGGGTAGAGTCGGGCCTCCCCCTGCGCTGCCCACGACGGCGCCGCTGGTCATCGGCACGGCCTCGAGCACCATCACCGGCTGGGAGCCGTCCAGGGCCGTGGACGGCAATGCATCGACGGTCTATTCCTCGACGAGCCACGGCGCGACGGCCGTGGCCACGGAATGGGTGGCCCTCGACGTCGGAAAACTCGCCACCATGTCGGGGCTGAAGATCTACCCCCGCGGCAACGCCTGCTTCCCGGTCGATTACCAGATCCAATCGTCCACCGACATGATCGCCTGGACGACGGTGCCGGGCATGACCTTCACGGACCAGACCGCCCCCGCCACGAGCGTGACGCACACGTTCGCATCGGCCATCCAGGCGAGGGGACTGCGGATCTACGCCACGAAGCTCTCGTCCGACGGGTTCAACCACTATCTGCAAATCGCCGACATGCAGGTGCCCGAGTTCCTGCCATCGGACCTCCAGGCCTGGGTGAGCCCCGCGGAACTCCGCGACAAGAAGGTGATCAACACCGGCATCTTCTCCCGGGTGAACCCCGCAGACCCCGACTGGCCGTCGCCGCAGTATCTCGCGACCC
>JBBAVQ010000265.1:0-4380 GCA_040397625.1 Pirellulales bacterium
CTCAGTGGCCTCGCCCTCGCCGACGACCTCGACGGCTGGCCGGGTCCCTGGGGCGCCGGGGCAGGTGCGAATCCGAACGAGCGAATCTTCTACGTGGCCAATCCGATCACCAGCTCGATCCAGTCGATCGTGGCCACGCGAACCGGTGACCGCTGGACGTACCGCAAGGGTTTCGACCTGCTGAAGAGCGGCGATCCGTCGTTTCGGCCCGTGGCGATCCAGTTCGGCCCGGATGGCTGCCTCTATGTGGTGGACTGGTACAACAAGGTCATCTCCCACAACGAGGTGCCCCGCACCCATCCCGACCGCGACCGCGTGCGGGGCCGGATCTGGCGGATCAGGCACGCCTCGCAGCCGGTCCGCGAGCCCGTTTCGATCGCGGCGGTGGCCACCGAAGACCTGCCCCGCCACCTCGGCTCCCCGAACGCCCGGCTCGCCGATCTCGCCTGGCAGGAAATCGTCGATCGGGACGCCCGAACGCTGATCTCGGAGCTCGAGCGCATCGCGGCCGATCCGGCGGCCCCGACCGGCGCCCGCGCAGGCGCCCTCTGGGCCCTCGAAGGCCTCGGAGCGGCCACCGTGACCGTGCTCGAGAAGCTCGTCGCCGATCCATCGGCCGACCTCCGGCACGAGGCGATTCGGATCGCGGCCGTCGCCGTGCCGGAGGCCGACTTCCGCCGGCTGGCCGCACCACTCCTCGACGATCCCTCCGCCCGGGTGCGGGCCGCGCTCGGCGACGCGCTTCGCCGCGTACCGGTGACGTCGCCCGAAACGACGGCGCTTGTGGTGCGGTTCGCCCGGGGCCCCGTGCAGGGTGATGCCTGGACGGTCTACGACCGCGAGTTCGAGCGATTTCTCGCCCGCTGGGCGCTGGAAAAACACCCCGCTGAGGTAGCCGCGTTGCTCGACTCGCCGGCGGGCCGTGGTCTGCCGATCGAGAATCGGCTACTGGCGATGCTCACGCTCGAGCCCGAGTCGGCGGCGCGGGCGCTCGTAGGGCTGCTCCCTGATCTCGGCAGGGCTCCCAGTGTCGATGAGGTTCGACTGCTGGCCGGGCAGGCCCGGCTTGCGGACGTGGCCGCCGCGCTCGACACGCTCGCGACCGATCCGCAGACGCGGTCGAGCACCCTCGAGGCGCTCCTCGCCCAACGCACGAACCTCGACGCCGCAGCGATCGAGCCGATCGTGACCCGGGCCGCGGCGTCGCTGCTGGCGCCAGGCAACACTCCGGCGGACCTGCTGCTCGGCCTGCGGATGGTGGGTGGGTTCACGATCGCGAGCCTCGCGCCGCAGGCATCGGCCATCGCGATCGACGCGGCGACGAGCCCCGAGCTCCGGCAGGCTGCGATCCGCTGTTTCCGCGAACTCAGGGCGATGCCCGGCGACATCGGCCGAAAACTCCTCGAAGCCGCCGGAGAGGATCGGGCACGACGGGCCGAGGCTCTCGCCGCCTGGGCCGAGTCGCGCGATCCGGCCGCCTGCCACGAGCTCGTTGAACTCGTGAGCGACCTCGACCTGACAGAGCGGCAAGCGACCGCGGCGGTGCTCGCCCGACACCGCGAGGGAGCAGCCGCACTCGTGGCCGCGATGGCCGCCGGCGACATCGAGACCACGAGCCTGGCCGTCGCCACCGTGGCCGACATGCGCACCGTTCTGGGCAACGATGCTGCCATCGAGCGGATCTGGAACGAACTCACCGCCGGAGCCCCCGCGGTGCTGCGTCTGACGGGGGGTGATGCCGACGCCGCAGCGACGGTCGATCTCGAAGGCCCGTTCACCGTGGAAGCCTGGATCAATCTCGAACCACCGATCGGCAACCAGGACAGCCTCCTCGCGGCCGACGGCATGCTCGACATGAACTTCTATGCCGAGCAGTTCCGCGTGTGGACGAAGTCCAAAAACGACCTCCTCGTCGCGACGGCGAAGACGCTGCCCGGCACGTGGAAGCACTACGCGGTCACTCGCGACGCGGAGGGCGGTTTCAGGCTCTACGTCAACGGTGAACTCGACGCCGAGTCGACCGCCCGCGACACCACGGCCTACCGCGGCCTGCGGATCGGCCACAGCACCCCACGGGATGGCGGCACGCACGGCCGCATCGCCGAGTTCAGGCTCTGGAACCGGGTACGGACGCCCGACGAGATTCGAACCGACTTCGACCGCAGCTATGCCGGCGACGGGGAGCGGCCGTCGAACCTCGTCACGTTCCATGGCGGGGCGTCGTGGGGCGAGCTCGCCGGGCAGGCGCGGGTCGAGCCGGCGCTCGACGCGCCGCGGCTCGTGACCGACGCCGACGTGCGGGCCCGCACGGAGAAGTTCGAGCGGTTTCGCGGGCTGGCCACATCGGGCGGCGACGCCGCGAGGGGCCGGGTCGTGTTCATGACGAAATGCCTCACCTGCCATCAGCAGGGCGGACATGGTGGCCGGATCGGGCCCGCGCTCGACGGAATCGGGATCACGGGCGTGGAAGCGATCCTGCGGCACGTGCTCACGCCGAACGCGGCGATGGAGGGGGGCTACCGCAGCTTCCGCGTCGTCACCCGCGACGGCCGCGTGATCCAGGGGCTGCTCGTCTCGCGCGACGCCGACGCGATCGTCGTCCGCCAGCCCGAGGTGGCCGACATCCGCCTCGCGGTGAAGGACGTGGCCGAGGCCGACTACACGGGTATCTCCATCATGCCCGAAGGACTCCTCGAGGCCATGCGGCCGGAGGAGGTGTCCGACCTCTTCGCCCACCTCGAGTCGCTGAAGGGGACTCCGAGTTCACCGTGAGAGTGGCCTGCTCTCCCATGACGCTCCCGGTCATGGGGGCGTGGATTTGCGTCATGGACTCGTCCCGGCGGGGTGCGCTACTGTGGAATCGAAGGAGCCGGGCAGAGTGACCACCCGGCGGGGAACCCTGATGCCGATGCCGCCACGCACCGCCACCATGCAGGCGAACAGGTCGATCCGCGAGGTGGCGATCGTCGTCGATGCGGCCACGTCGTTCAGCCGCGGCCTGCTCGGTGGAGTGTCGCAATGGGTGGCGGCCCATCCGGGCTGGCTGGTCACCGTCGATGATCGCCACCCCGACGCTCCGAGCCCGGAATGGCTCCTGGGGTGGGGCGGCGACGGCATGATCAGCGGGCTGCCGGAACGGTCTCTGCCACGGACATGGCGCGGCGGAGGGCGGGCGGCCGTCCACGTCCGCGATCGCCTGACGGCGGGCCGACTGCCCGGCATCTACCCCGACGACGATGCGGCGGTGCACATGGCCGTGACCCATCTCGCCGACCTCGGCCTCCGGCACCTCGGCGTCTGCCCCGGAGCCTGCGACGCGCCCGTCCGGCTCGATGCCGCCGTGCGGTTCGCCGAGGCCGCAGGTTGCTGCGTCGACGTCTTTGCCACGGCATCACGCTGCGGAGGGCGGCTGCGGAACGCGCAGCCGGTCGGGGCCAAGCCGCTGGGCCGATGGCTCGCGAGCCTGCCCAAGCCCGTCGGTGTGGTCGCCACCGACGACGTGCTCGCCCTGAACATCCTCGAGGCCTGCCGCGATCACGGCCTCGTGGTTCCCGACGACGTGGCTATGGTGGCGGTCGCCGACGACGATGCGCTCTGCGGGCTCGCGACCCCCGGCGTCACGAGCGTGACCCACGACCGGACCCGTCTGGGATATGAGGCCGCCCGCATGCTCGAGGAGGCGATGACCACCGGCAGACCCATGGCGACGGTCGTGCTCGTGCCGCCTGCGGGCATCACGGTCCGACAAAGCAGCGACGTGCTGGCGGTCGACGACGCCGACATCCGGCGGGCCATCCGGCTGATCAGGGAGCGGGGCTGCTCCGACCTCTCGGCGGCCCAAGTGGCCACGTCGCTGGGAATCTCGCGGAAGCTGCTCGATCGCAAGTTTCAGCAGCTCCTCGGCCGGACAATCCACGACGAACTGCAGCGCACAAAAATCGCCGAGGCCAAGCGGCTGCTGGCTCAGACCGACCACAAGCTGCTCGTCGTCTCCGTTCGCGCCGGGTTCACGCACGCGGCCCAGCTCTGCAACGTGTTCAAGTCGGCCGTCGGCATGTCGCCGATGCAGTACCGAAAGACCACGCGGACCTGTCGCGAGCTCGCGGGCGTGTGTTCCGCGGTGCCGAAGCGCTGACGGATCTGCAGCTACCGGCGGCGACGCCGCAGGCACGCCGCCACCGTGATACCGCCCACGGCGACCAGCGCCACGGACGAGGGCTCCGGCACGACGATCGTGTCGAACGTCACGAGACCCATCGCCGACGCGCTCTGCGTGCCGGCCAGTTGCCACTGGGCGACGCTGAACGTCTCCCCAGCGGGATTGACGATGTCGAACACAGCCATGTCAGGCGTGCCGTCACGGGTCAGCAGCGACGAGTA
>JBBAVQ010000266.1:0-4378 GCA_040397625.1 Pirellulales bacterium
TGCCCGAAGCGAACGTCCGGCGAGATGGCACGGACGGTCTCGAGCCCAATGGGAACCAACAAGGCACACAGGTTGAAAACCTGTGCTACGAGAGGCCATGAGACGCTGCCAGCGACCGTCGCACCTGCCGCGACGCAATCACCGCGTGTAGGACGTTTCGATGACCGTCGCACCGGCGGACGTGGCGAGCGTCGGCTCACCGGAGATGATGATCTCCTGCGGCGCCGACTCGTAGACCACCGGGTAGGGCTTCCGCCAGCCGGCGGCCAGCCAGCCGTCCTTGCGGGCGTCGAACTGCTCGATCGGCAGCGGGCCCGACTTCTCGAGTTCGCCCGGGAGCTTCAATGGCTCCATGTCGACCACCTCCTTGAACACCTTGTTGAACCGCTTCTGGAGGATTCCCCGCAGCGAGGTCTGCTGGAGGTTGAGCTTCTTGCCGCCGCCGGGCACGAACCCCGGGGGGTA
This sequence comes from Pirellulales bacterium, assembly GCA_040397625.1. Classification (GTDB taxonomy): domain Bacteria; phylum Planctomycetota; class Planctomycetia; order Pirellulales; family UBA1268; genus QWPN01. Next base: position 466 of record JBBAVQ010000266.1, read on the forward strand.
GATCTGCACGTCGCCATCGCGGACCAGACGAACGCCAGCGTGACCCGGCTCGATCCGGTAGGTCGCCCAGACGTCCATGGCGTCAAACTCCCGCTCACCCGAGGTGTAGCGGGTGCCGCGGACGGTCATCTTCACGCGATTGTCGTCGATGTCGAGTTCGACCGGCCGCCGCTTGGCGAAGGTGATCGACCACGGCTGCTGGTCGGCATCGTTCTTGAGCTCAGCCGGCACGGCCATGTTGTTCTTCTTGAGCTGCTCTTCGACAAACTTCTGGGTGATCGTGCGGCCGCCGAGCGTGATCTCGGCCGAGTTGTTGACCATGGTCTCGTGCACGCGGGCCGAAAGGACCGCGTCGGGATCGACCGGCGGCGGCGACGTGAACGCGGCGATCTGGTCGGCCAGTGACTTCCGGGCGGTCACCTGGAGCCGCGAGTGCGTGGTGGAGAGATTGAGCATCTCCGGGTACCAGCCCCGCTCCATCAGCGGCCTGCGAAACTTCGCCTGGTAGTCGCGAGATGCGCGGGAGATCGGATCGGCGGTCTGGCTCTCGAACTGCTCTCGGACCTTTGCGAGAGCCTTGCCCTCGGCGATCGCCTCGGCCTGGGGCCGCATCTCGGCGATCTTCCGCGACGCGATCTTACGGATCAGCCGCTGGCCGAACTTCTTGTTGACGCCGATGCCCGCGGTCTTCGTGTCGGTCGAGGCATGGGCGGACACCGGCAGGGCGACGATCTGTTGGTCGTCGATCAGCATCCGCTTGCGGGCGCCAAGCTTCGTCGTGCCCAGCGTCCGAACCGTCACCGGCCCCTGCGAGCCCTTGGTGTCGGAATGGTTGGTGGCATCGAAGGCGATATCGACGGTCGCCCGATCGGCCGAGGGCACGAAGTCGAGAAACACGAGACCGTCGGTGCGACCGGTGCCTCGCACCCGTGTGCCGAGCACCGTGTCATTGATCGGCGACACGTCGTTCACGGGACGGTTGACGCCGCGGGCGAGCAGGCTTTCATCGACCTCGAGAAACAGATTGGGGCGGTTGACGGCGCCGCGAATCCGCGACACGGCCCCGGGCGCCTGGCCGGAATCCTCGAGCCGGGCCAGTAGCGGCCCGACCGGATCGAGGGGTTCGGGCGTACCGGTGGCGGCGGCGGTGGCCACCGCCGCTGCGAGCTTGTCGAGCCGCTGGTTGTACACCTCGGAGGCCTGAGGATTGGTCGCGGCATCGGCTGCCTCGAGATAGCTCCCGACGGCACGCCGGACGGCCGCGAACTGCGGCATCTCGAGGCCGTTCTCGCCGGAGTCGAGCCGCCCGTAGAGCCGCTTGAGCGTGGTGATGTCGGCGTGCGAGCCGGACGCAGCCTGCTGCTGGAGCGCGGGCCAGTCGAGATACTTCTTCCAGTTCTCACCACTCGCGCTGCGGGCCAGAAGACGGTCGAGCGGGCCGATCGCTTCGCGGAGCTTTGACGCAGCCGCCGCCAGTCGGCCCTCGGACACCGGGCGGAAGGTCTCGCCGGCACCGAGCGGCTGGCTACCGAGGGTGGCGAGATCAGCGGCGAATGACGACGCTCCGGTGAGTGAGAAGATCGCGACCATGAGCGAGAGAGCGTGACGAAGCGACATGCGAATGGGGTCCTGGGAGAGAATCCTGTGGGCGAACGGAAGACCGACGACGGCTCACAGCCGGCCTCCCCTTCCTCGGGAGGCCGAAGTCTATCTTCGAGGGGCTGTCGGCCTCCACACCAAACCTCGCGAGCACCACAGGCCCGAAAAAAAGCCGAAAACGACTCGCCTGTGGCTTTCGGTTGCCGGTGCGACGCAAGGCGTGGTTCAATCCTGGCCCCTCCCTGCGGCCACCCCTTCCCGCCCCGGCCGCCCATTCCCTCCGTCATTTCCGCCATGAGGTGATCATGTTCCTTCGCGCCCTGCTCGTTGCCCTGTTCTCGCTGCCCCTCGCCTCCGCGTTCGCGGCCATGCCGCTGCGAACCAGCGCCGCGGCCAGCATCCAGGCAGTTCAGCGGATCGACGACTACACCGCCGCCACGGAAGCCGCTCGGGCCTCGGGAGCGATGCTGCTGGTGTCGGTCGAACCGCACGGCGGCGAGAGCGCCCTCGACCGTCCCGGCCTCGAGGAGCGGTTTGCAGCAGGTGGCACACCGTGGGTCTTCTGCCGCCCTGATGCCGCGGCTGCGGCGACCCTCGCGGCCGACCACGGGCTCGTCGAGATGCGGGGCGGCGCCGGCCTGTTCGTCGTGGACCACGCGCACGATGCCTGGCGTGGTCGGATCGTCTCGGTGCTCCCGCAGACGCCCGGGAAGTACTACCGCTTCGCCCCCAACCACGTTGACGAGCTCGCCTCGCTTCCGCCGGGCTCGCTGACGCAGCGATCGATGATCCTCGCGGTCCGCATCCACCCCGAAAATCCGCGCAGCACCGATGGCTTCTGCGATCCAGGGCTCTGCGGCGAGGCCGAATCCCACTCCGCCCATCAGGCCCGCATCCGCCGTCAGGGCCATCACGGCTGGGAGACGCGGTCGCAGCGGCTCGGCGGCGCCGCGGCCGAGGTCTGCGCCGAAAGCTGGGAGAACCAGGACCTGCTCGATTCCTGCGTGGACTGCGTGGCGAGTTGGCGTCAGTCGTCGGGCCACTGGCGGGGCGTCAGCGGGTCGCACTCGGCCTACGGCTACGACATCCGCCGCGGTAGCAACAGCATCTGGTACGCGACCGGCATCTTCCGCGAGTGATCGTCCCCGCGAGTCGTACGGCTCACGCGCGAAGCTCGCGCGTCGTCGCGTTATCCGCAGCCGGCCGGAATCACACTTGAGGGATGATGGAGCGAGGGGCTGCCCATGCCCTCGAGCGGGCTGTGGGAGCAAGCGAAGCCACAACCAATCCGCCTGCGGCGGATCGGTGCCCGGCGAAGCGCAGCGGACATGCAGTGAGTCGAGGCCTGGAGGGCCGAGATGAACGTCCGGCGAGAGGGCGTGGGTAGCCCCGAGCCGCCGCGATGGACAGACACAGGTTGAAAACCTGTGCTACGAGGGGAGCCAGAGACCCCGTGAACGCGCGAGCTTGACGTTTGACCCGTATCACGCCCTCGGGCTGCCTGATGGTTGCTCCACGTCTGCCGTGACCGCCGGCAGCACGAAGATCTTGCCGTCGCCCATGCGGCCGGTGCGGGCGACGGCGGTGATCGCGGCGATCACCTCGTCCACGCGGGCATCCTCAACCCAGAGTTGGATCTCGACCTTCGGGAGGAAGGCGAGCGAGTATTCGCTGTCGCCATAGGCGTCGAGATAGCTCTTCTGACGTCCGAAGCCCTTCACCTCGCGAACGGTGCAGGCCTCGAGCGGTGCGAAGCGGAGGGCCTCGAGCACCCGCTCGGCGAGAAACGGCTTCACGATCGCGATCACTTCTTTCATCGGGTCACGACGCGAACGCTCGGCAGAAGAAGCCAAACCCGGCTGCGGGACGAGGCGAGTTGTCTCGCCAACGGCAGAATAGCCGACGCTCGCCCCGCTCGCCCGGAGGTGCGGGCGGTGGCTGGCGTGGTGAACCTTGGCTTCACCACCGCCAGCCTCTTGACCGGGTGGGCCATGGATGGCCCAGCCCGGTCAACTAAAGAAGTTCTCACCGAAGAGGTTCAGCGGCGGCTGGGTGGTGACGGTGATGTCGCCGTTGACCCTGGTCTGGCAGGCGAGCCGCATCTGCGATTCGTTGCCGATGTAGGCCAGTGACACCGCCATCCTGGCCGACTCCATCAGGCCCCGCTTGCTGCAGTTTTCCATCCCCTTGGTGACGAGCACCCTGCAGCTGCCGCACTGGCCGAACCCATGGCAGTTCACGACCTGATGGACGCCCGGATAAAGCTGGACGCCGGCCCGAATCGCTTCCTTCCGGAGATTCGCCCCGGCCGGAA
>JBBAVQ010000267.1:0-4371 GCA_040397625.1 Pirellulales bacterium
TCGTAACCGCAGTGCACCATGCAGTCGCCGCACTTCGGATTGCCGCTGGCCCGGCCGTAGCCATCCCAGTCGGTCTCCGCCATCAGTTCGCCAAAGGTCTTCGCGTAGCCCTCGTCGAGCAGGTAGCAGGGCCGCTGCCAGCCGAAGAGGTTGTAGGTGGGCGTGCCCCAGGGCCGGCACTCGAGATCCCAGTCGCCCTTGAGAAACTCGAGGAACACGGGCGACTGGTTGAACTTCCAACGCGCCGGAGCCGCGTCGAGGATCCGCTGGAAGAGCGACTGGCTCCGCCGCCGGGACAGGAAGTGGTCCTGATCCGGGGCCTTCGAATAGGAGTAGCCCGGCGAGATCATCATCCCTTCGACGCCAAGGCCCATCACCTCGTCGAAGAAGCTGCGGTAGCGGACGGGATCGGCGTCGGTGAAGAGCGTGGAGTTGGTGGTCACGCGGAAGCCGGCTCGGCGGGCCGCGCGGATCGCCGACACGGCCATGTCGTACACGCCCTCACGGCAGACGGCGTGGTCGTGCTCCTCGCGGGGGCCGTCGAGGTGTACCGAGAAAGCCAGGTACGGCGACGGCCGGAACAGGGGCAGCATCTCCTCGAGCTTGATCGCGTTGGTGCAGAGGTAGAGATACCGCCGCCGGGCCACGATGCCCTCGACGATCTCGACGATCTGCGGATGCAGCAGGGGCTCGCCGCCTGGAATCGAGACGATTGGCGCGCCGCACTCCTCGACGGCCGCGAAGCACTGCTCGGGCGTGAGGTGCGAGCGAAGCACCTCGGTGGGATGCTGGATCTTGCCGCAGCCACCGCAGGCCAGGTTGCAACGAAAGAGCGGTTCGAGCATGAGCACGAGCGGATAGCGGTCGTTGCCGCGCAGCCGCTGGATCGCCACATGCCGCAGGACCGCCATCATCTGGCCGACGGGAACGCTCATGCCACCATCTCCCGTCGGACCGCCGCCACGGCCCGGTGCGCCCGGGAGAGTGCGATCAGCGGAAAGTAGATCGGATACCAGTGATACTTCAGGTAGAAGACCTTCGGAAAGCCCGTGCCGGTGAACTCCCGCTGCTCCCAACTGCCGTCCGCCTCCTGGCGGGCGATCAGCCAGTCGACGCCGCGGCGAACGGCCGCCGAGTCGCCCCGGCCGGCCGCAATCAGCCCAGCCACGGCCCAGGCCGTCTGGGAGGGCGTCGGCACGCCCGTGCCGGCGAGGCCACGATCGGCATAGCTCTCGGCCGTCTCGCCCCAGCCGCCGTCGGCCTGCTGGTGAGTCTCAAGCCAGGCAACCCCGCGGAGCACCGCCGGGTCGTCGAGCGGAATCCCGATGGCCCGCAGGCCCTCGAGCACCTGCCAGGTGCCGTAGACGTAGTTCACGCCCCAGCGGCCATACCAGCCGCCATCGGCCTCCTGCGATCGACGGACATAGGCCAGCCCGCGATCGACCGCCGGATGCCCGGGCCGCAGGCCGATCTTGCCAAAAGCCTCCAGCACCCGGCCCGCAAGATCGGGTGAGCTGGGGTCGATCATCGCGTTGTGGTCGGCGAACGGCACTTTGCAGAGAAACTCGCTGTTGTTGTCGCGATCGAAGGCGCCCCAACCGCCGTCTGTGTTCTGCATGGCCGCCAGCCAGGGGATTGCACGCCCGATCGCGGTATCGACGGCCGCGCGGCGGGCAGACGCGGGCTCCACCGTTCGCCAGGTTGCCAGCGCGATCACCACCATCGCGGTGTCGTCCACGTCGGGATAGAACTGGTTGGCGTATTCGAAGCACCAGCCCGCCGGCTCGGCAGCGACCCGGTCGGCCCAGTCGCCGGCGAAGCGGATCTCGTTGGCCAGCAGCCAGTCGACAGCACGGTCGGCCGCGGCCCGCGCTGCGGCACCGGCGGCGTGACTCGCGGTCGACTCGACCACGGCGATCGTGGTGATGGCGGTGTCCCACACCGGCGAACGGCAGGGCTCGAGACGCGTGGTGCCGTCGGGCTCCCGCTCGACGAGGCCGTCCAGCCGGCTCCAGGCCTCGACGACCTCGGGATCGTCGTCGCGGCAGCCCATCGACTTCAGGGCGATGATGCTCCAGACCATCGGCGGGAAAATCGCGCCGAGTCCGTCGCTGCCGGCGAACCGATCGAGCATCCAGCGGCGGCAGGCCTGGATCGCCCGCGACCGCAGCGGCGTCAGCCCCGTCGCCTCGCAGGCCTTGATGATTCGATCGATGCCGCGGAAGAAACAGGCCCAGAAACTCGTGTCGGCAGGCGGCGGCGGACCGCGGCGGTCGCGGTCGGTGAAAAGTTCGGCGATGCCGCGACCAGACGGCAGGCGGCGGAGCGGCTTGAAGGCCCACATCAGCGACAGCGGCACGATCATCGTCCGCGACCAGGCCGACACTCGCGACAAGTTCACCGGAAACCAGCGGGGCAGCAGGACGGCCTCCGGCGGCACGGCCGGACAGGCGGAATACGGCATCTGCCCGAGCAGCGCGAGGTAGAACCGCGTGAAACTGTTGACGGCCCATGGGCCGCCTGCCTCGGCGATGGCTCGGCGGGCGCGCGCGAGGGGCGGCTCCTCCGCAGCATGACCGATGAGCTTGAGGGCGAGATAGGCCTTCACGCTGGCGCTGACGTCGACCGGCCCGCCTGGATAAATGGCCCAGCCCCCGCCCGGCTGCTGCTGGGCGAGGATTCGATCGGCGGCCCCGCGCACGCGGTGGTCGTTGAGCCGACCCGCCCAGGCAAGCAGGAGGAGGTATTCGCTCTCGAGAATCGTGTCGCCTTCCAGCGGGGCCCGCCAGTGACCGTCGGCCGACTGCCGATCGAGCAGCCACCGTGCCGTCCGAGCGATCGCCTCCATCTCGCCAGCGTCGTCCGCGGCGCCCCGGGCGGGAGAGCGACGCGGGGTCCGCTGCTGGCTCGGCCCGCGCGGCGACGAGGTCGCCGTGGCGATCGGCGAATCGCCCAAACACGACTGCAGGCTTTCGGCGACGGGTCTGGTGAAAGTCATGCGTCCATCCTGTGTGCATGCCGCGAGGGCGATCCTTCGCCCGATGCTGGAAAACAGGCCGGAGAATAGAGAACCCTCAACCGACCCGACAAGGGCGGACGGCCGGAGAGGACGGGCGACCCGGACGCGGCCGGAGAAACCAGGCCGAGCGGGCGACAAACCCGGAAGGATGGGTCGACTTTGCCGCCGGCCCGTCACGCTGCTTCCACAGCGACAACGGGAAGGCTCACCACGACCCGCGTGCCCTCGCCCGGCCGCGACTCCACCGCCAGACTGCCGCCATTCGACTCGATCAGCCGCAGCGCCTTCGGCAGGCCGAGCCCGATGCCACGGCCGGCATCGCGACCGCAGTGGAACGGGTCGAACGCCCGCCGCGTGGCGTCCCCGTCCATGCCAGGGCCGTCGTCGGCAACCGTCACGCGGCAGCCTGCGGCCCCGAACGACGCTTCCACCACGACGCGGCCTCCCTCGCTGGCAGCCTCGATGGCATTGGTGACGAGAGCCCGCACGGCCTCGCCGACCTGGGTCGGATCGGCCCGCACCGCCACCGGGGCCGGGGGCGGACTGTACTCAAACCGCACCCGCTTCGCCTCCGCCACGGGCCGCACCGCCTCCACCACCGGCCGCAGCACGTCGTGCACGTCAACATCCACTGGGCTCGGCCGCGGCGGCCGCGCAAACACCATCAGCCCGCCGATCATGTCCCGCGCCCGAAACGCCTGATCGACGATCGTCGCCAGTTTCCGACGCCGCTCGGGGTCCCGTTCGTCCACGAGCAACGCCTGCGCCCGCGCCGCGATGTTCGCCAGCGGGTTGTTGATCTCGTGCCCGGCCCCATAGGCGAAGGCCCTCACGGCCTCGAGGCGGGCCTCGAACACCGCCGCGTCGAACCCGGGGTCACCTGACCGGGCACCATCCATGGCCGCGCCTCCACCAATGCTCGAGGCCGCCCGCGCCCCGAAGGGGGACGCGGGCGGCCCGGCAAAAACCATATGAAATCCTGCCGATCAGGAGCCGGAACCAGCCACGCCCGACTCGATGTCGAGCAGGCCGCAGATCCGATCGACCAGCACCTCGGCCTCGAACGGCTTCTGGAGAAACTCATTGGCACCCGACGCCTTGAGGTCCTCGATCTTGTCCGGCTCGCACATGCCCGAGATGCAGATGATCCGCACCTCGTCCATGGTGGAGTCGCTGCGGACCCGCTGGCAGACTTCCTTGCCATTGATGTCCGGCAGCATGACGTCGAGCACGATCAGGTCCGGACGGTAGTCCTTGACCATCATGCCGGCGTCGAAGCCGTTGTTCACGCTCCGCGTCTCGAAGCGGCCGTCCCGCTCGAGCACGTCGGTGATCAGCTCGACGAGATCCTG
>JBBAVQ010000268.1:0-4328 GCA_040397625.1 Pirellulales bacterium
GGCTCGCAGTATGTGATCAAGGGCTGCGACTGGAATCGCACGCTCGCGGTGGGGGCGGTGCAGGGCGTCGGCTTCACCGCTGGGGCTGGCACCAGCGTGCCGACGAACTTCGTGCTGACAGCCACCGGCGCCACGACGACGCCCATCACGCCGACGACTCCAACCACGCCGACCACGACGCCGACCGCGCCGGGTGTCGACCTGTGGAAGGAGCAGTTCTTCGCCCCCTACGTTGACATGGGACAGTATCCGGTGCCCGACCTCGACGGTCTGGCCCGGAAGTACGGTGTTGGGCTCCTGACGCTGGGATTCATGCAGGCGACGCCTACCGGGAAGCTGGGATGGGCCGGGTATGACGTGCTCACGCCCGGGAGCACGAACGAGCAGGCTGTGGCCATCCAGGGCGAGATCAATGCCCTGCGGGCGGCCGGGGGCGACGTGATGGTGTCGTTGGGCGGGGCGGCTGGGCAGAGCCTGGCGCAGGCTTATGCGCAGCGCGGCCTGGGGTCGCAGGCCCTGGCGACCGCCTACGGAGAGATGGTCGACACCCTGAAGCTCAACAAGCTCGATTTCGACATCGAGGGGGCGGCCATCGCCGAAACCCAGACGATCAAGCTCCAGATGGACGCCATCGCCTTGATGCAAAAGACCCGTCCCGGCCTGGGCGTCTGGCTGACGCTACCCGTGCTGCCCCAGGGGCTCACGCAGGATGGCCTGAACGTGGTGAAGGCCGCCCTGGTGGCCGGCGTGAAGGTTGACGGCGTGAACGTGATGGCGATGGACTATGGCGACAGCGCCGCGCCGCCGCAGGCCAAGTCGATGGGGGCGTATGCCATCGACGCGGCCAACGCCACGTTCGCCCAGATGACGAGCCTGTTCGCCGGCCAGGGCCAGACGTTCGGCTGGAACCAGCTCGGGGTGACGCCGATGCTGGGCGTCAACGACATCACGACGGAGGTGTTCACGCTGGCCGATGCCGATCGCCTCGAGGCATTCGCCCGCGCCAAGGGGTTGGGCATGCTCTCGATGTGGTCGCTCAACCGAGACAATCCGGGGCCCGTGGGACAGCTCTCCAACTTCCACACGGGAATCCCGACGATGCCCGCGGGCGGCTTCAGCACCACCTGGGGCGACTACGGCAGTGATCCGGTGATCGCGGGTGCCACGGGCGGCACCGCTCCGGTCACCACGCCGCCGGGGATCACCGTCACCGACGTTTCCGTCACGGAGGGCAATCCGCAGGCCACCCTGGCCACCGGCTACCTGCACACCTCGGGCAGCCAGATTCTCGACGCCGCCAACAACCCCGTGCGGATCGCCGGCGTGAACTGGTTCGGCTTCGAGACCACGAACTTCGCTCCGCACGGCCTCTGGAGCCGCGGCTACAAGGAGATGATGGATCAGATGAAGTCGCTCGGCTTCAACACGATCCGGCTGCCCTACTGCGACCAGCTCTTCGACTCGGGCAGCACGCCCAACAGCATCGACTTTTTCAAGAACGCCGACCTGCAGGGGCTGAGCGGCCTGCAGATCATGGACAAGATCGTTGCCTATGCCGGTCAGATCGGGCTCAAGATCTTCCTCGATCACCACCGCTCCGAGGCCGGCAACAGCGCCAACGCCTCGGGCCTCTGGTACACGTCGGCCTACCCCGAGAGCACGTGGATCAAGAACCTCTCGATGCTCGCCTCCCGCTATGCCGGCAACTCGACCGTCATCGGCATCGACCTGCACAACGAGCCGCACGGCCCCGCCACCTGGGGTGACGGCGGCGCCAACGACTGGCGGCTGGCCGCGGAGCGCGGGGGCAACGCCGTGCTGGCTGCGAATCCCAACCTGCTGGTGATCGTGGAGGGCATCGAGACCGCATCCTCGGGCAGCTACTGGTGGGGCGGCAACCTCTCCAACGCCGGCGCGGCGCCGGTGCGGCTGAGTACGGCCGGTCGGCTCGTCTACTCGGCGCACGACTACCCGGCCAGCGTCTACGCGCAGACCTACTTCAGCGACCCGAGCTACCCGAAGAACCTGCCGGGTGTGTGGGACAAGAACTGGGGCTACCTGTTCCGCACCGGCACCGCGCCCGTCATTCTGGGTGAGTTCGGCAGCACCCTGGCCACGGCCAGCGACCAGGCCTGGTACGCCACGATGGTGAACTATCTGAAGGGGGACCTCGACGGCAACGGCACCAACGACCTGGCCGCGGGCCAGCAGGGAGTGAGTTGGACCTACTGGGCCTGGAATCCCAACTCGGGCGACACCGGCGGCATTCTCGCGGCCGACTGGAAGACCGTGAACACGGCCAAGGTCGATCCGCTCAAGGCGGTGCAGTTCCAGTTCCCGGCGGTGACGGGCACTGGCAGTTCGGTCACCACGACCCCGATGACGTTCACCGTGTCGCTCTCGGCGGCGAGTACGCAGTCGGTGACAGTGCAATACGCCACGGCGGACGGCACGGCCATCGTCGGCAGCGACTACACGGCCACGTCCGGCACGCTCACGTTCGCCCCGGGGGAGACGCAGAAGACCGTGACGGTGCTGGTCAACCGCGACACCGCGGCGGAGGCAACGGAGACGTTCTCCCTCAAGCTGAGCAGCCCGACGAACGCCATACTCACCAAGTCAGCCGCCACGGGCACGATCCTCGACGACGACACGGCAAGCCCGACTCCAACCCCGACGCCGCCCCCAACGCCGACGCCGACTCCAACCCCGACGCTGAGCGTCTCCAGCGGTCGAGTGAACGAGGGCAACAGCGGCACGGCCTCGATGCAGTTCACCGTCACCTTGTCCGCAGCCTCCACCCAAACGGTCTCGGTCCAGTATTCGACCGTCAACGGCACCGCGGCCGCCGGCAGCGATTACACCGCGGCCAGCGGCACGCTCGCGTTCGCCCCCGGGCAACTCACGAAGACGATCACCGTCGGCGTCACCGGCGACACGACGGTCGAGTCTGACGAGACGCTCGTCGTACGACTCGGCGCGGCACTGGCGGCGACGATCCTCAACGTCACCGGCACCGGCACGATCGTCAACGACGACGCCGTGAAGGCCGGCACCTACAACTACGCCGACGTGTTGCAGAAGTCGCTGCTGTTCTACGACGCCCAGCGGTCCGGCGACTTGCCCACGAACTTCCCGCTCAACTGGCGGGGCGACTCGGCGCTGAACGACGGCAAGGACGTGGGAGTCGATCTCAGCGGCGGCTACTACGACGCCGGCGATCACGTGAAGTTTGCCCTGCCGATGGCGTCGTCGATGACGCTGCTCGGCCTCGGCGTGGTGCAGTACCGCGATGCCTATGTCAGCAGCGGCCTGCTGCCGCAGATGCTCGACGCGCTGAAGTGGGGCACCGACTGGCTCATCAAGGCGCATCCGTCGGCGAACGTCTTCTACGCGCAGGTCGGCAACGGCAGCGCCGACCATGCGTTCTGGGGCGCGGCCGAAGTGATGACGATGGGCCGGCCGTCCTACAAACTTGATGCCACGCGTCCCGGCTCCGATGCGGCAGGCGAGGCGGCGGCGGCGCTGGCCGCGGCCTCGATGGTGTTTCGGCCGACAGACGCCGCGTATGCCGACCTGCTCCTGAAGCACGCCCGCGAGCTGTTCACGTTTGCCGACACCTATCGGGGCAAGTATTCCGACAGCATTCCCGACGCGGCGTCCTACTACAACTCGTTCAGCGGCTACAACGACGAACTCGCCTGGGGGGCGACGTGGCTCTACAAGGCCACCGGCGAACAGGCCTATCTCGCGAAGGCGGAGTCGATCTACACCGGCGCGCTGGCGGGCCAGCAGCTGCAGTGGACGCATTCGTGGGACGACAAGACCTACGGCTCCGCCGTGCTGTTGGCGCAGGTGACGGGCAAGGCGGTCTACAAGGCCGACGCCGAGCGGTGGCTCGATTACTGGACGGTCGGCAACTCGAGCGGAAGAGTCAAGTACACTCCCGGCGGCCTGGCCTTCCTCGACACCTGGGGCTCACTGCGGTATTCGGCCAACACGTCGTTCCTCGCGCTCGTCTACAGCGACACCGTGGGAGACAAGAGCGGTCGCTACCACGACTTCGCGGTCCGGCAGATCAACTACATGCTGGGCGACAATCCGCAGGGGCGGAGCTACGTGGTCGGCTTCGGCACCAATCCGCCGCTGAATCCGCATCATCGCGGTGCCAGCGGCGTGTACGACGGCAACGTCAACGCGGCCTACAACAATCGCCACATCCTCTACGGGGCGCTCGTGGGCGGCCCGCAGACCGCCAGCGACAGCGACTACGTCGATTCGCGGAGCAACTACATCTGCAACGAAGTGGCCCTCGACTACAACGCGGC
>JBBAVQ010000269.1:0-4309 GCA_040397625.1 Pirellulales bacterium
CGGCTGTTGCGGATCAGGTGGTAGCTGTGCTTGTGGTGCTGGTCGTAGTTGATCACGTAGCCCACGTCCTGGAGCCGCGCGGCGCATTCCAGCAGCAGCCGGTCGCCCATCGGTAGGTCGAGCGGCGTCGCGAGCTGTTCGAAGATCCGGCCCGCGAGTGCCGCCACGGTGCGGCCGTGCTCGACTTCACCGGAGCAGGCGGCAGCGAGCCGCTCGATCGCGGCATCGCGGAAGGCCGGTTCGTCACCGCCGCTACCGACCGCCGCCTCCTCGATCATCTCCCGCAGCAGACCGTCGCGGACTCCCCGCGTGTGGATGGCGAGCGTGTTGACGTGGAACCGCTTGAGCAGCGCATCGATGATCGACAGGCCCGCCACGATGATGTCGGCGCGATCGGGGGTCATGCCCGGCATGCTGCGTCGGGCCCGAAGCGGCATCTTCCGCAGTCGGTCGAGGAGGTGGCGGACCTCGGCGTGCGACACCGTGTAGCCGGCAACAGGGACGTTCGAATCCCGCCTCGTCGCCATCACCAGTTCGGCGAGCGTGGTGAACGTGCCGCCGCAGCCGACCAGCTGATGCGGGGCGAACAGCGGCTTCGTGGTCTGCTTCTTGAGCACCGCGGCGATCTCGGCGTCGAGCCGCTCCAGGCCGCGGGCCGCCTCCGGGGCGTCGCAGCAGTCGCCGAGGGCGAACTGCTCGGTGAGCCGCACGGCACCCAGCGGCGTGGAAAAGATCGACTCGATGAGGTTGCCGGTCGCGAACACGATTTCGGTGCTGCCGCCGCCGATGTCGGCGACGATCGTGTTGCGGCCGGCGAGATCGAAGGCGTGCTGCACGCTCGTGAAGGCGAGCCGCGCCTCCCGCTCGCCCGAAATCACTTCGACCTCGAGCCCCACCTCCTCGCGGACACGGCGGCAGAACTCCGGACCGTTTCTCGCCTCGCGGACCGCGCAGGTGGCGATCGTCCGCAGTCGCGTCACCTGGTAGCCCGTGGCGATCTCCTTGAAGGTGCGGAGCGCCGCCACGGTGCGATCCATCGACTCGTCGTCGAGGCGGCCCACGGCCGAGGCACTGCGGCCGAGCCGAGTCGGCTCCCGTTCCTCGTCGAGGATGCGGTAGGTGCCGCCGCGGAGGGCCTCCGCCACCAGCAGGCGAACCGAGTTGGAACCGATGTCGATCGCCCCCAGCCGGCAGGCCAGGTCGGCCGAGAGGTAGATCTGGCGTTCGTCGGTGATGGGCGGTGCGTCGGGCACGAGTCCACAGCCTCGGGGAGTCGAGCCAATCATACCGTGATCGCGGTACACTACCGTCGTGCTTTCTTTTCGCCGAACCGCTCCCGTGGTTCCCGCCGCCGTGCCGTCCATCGCCGAACCGACCGTCTTCCCGCAGGCCGCCGGGGCATGCGCGCCGTGCGCCGTGGCCGTCGGAAACTTTGACGGTGTGCACCTTGGGCATGCCGCGATCGTCCGCCGGCTCCGCGAGGCGGCCGACCGACACGGCGTCCCGGCGGTGGTGCTGACGTTCGATCCGCATCCGGCAAGCATCCTGCGGCCCGAGCAGCCTCCGCTTCCGCTGACCACGCCGGCGCGGCGGGCCGACCTCCTCTTGGCACTTGGCGTCGATGCGGTCTGCGTGCAGCCGACCGACGCCGCGCTGATGGCCCTCGAGGCCGAGGCCTTCTATGCCGATGTCCTCCGTGGGCGATTCGCGGTCCGGGCGGTGGTTGAGGGGCAGGACTTCCGGTTTGGATCCCGCCGGCGGGGCGACGTGGCGCTGCTCGCCAGCCTCTGCGGTCGCGACGCCGTCGACCTCGAGGTGGTGCCGCCGGTGGTCGTCGATGACGAGCCGGTGTCGAGTTCGCGAATCAGGACGCTCGTCGCGGCGGGCCGCCTCGGCGACGCGCGAGCCCTGATGACGTCGCCGTATCGCCTCTCGGGCGAAGTCGTGGTGGGCGCCCGCCGCGGCGCGACGCTTGGCTTTCCCACCGCCAACCTTTCGGGGATCGCCACGCTGCTGCCGGCGGGCGGCGTCTATGCTGCGCTGGCGCGCGTCGACGGCGGCTCGTTCCCCGCCGCCGTGCACGTCGGCCCCAACGCCACCTTCGGCGAGACGAGCGTTTCGATCGAGGCCCACCTGATCGGCTTCGCGGGCGACCTCTACGGCAGGGTTCTCGACGTTGACTTCCTCGACCGCGTCCGTGACACTCGTCGCTTCACGTCGGCCGAGGATCTCAAGGCCCAGTTGGCCGACGACGTGGCGACCGCCGGGCAGATCGTCGCCGCGGCCTCCCTCTCTCCTGGAACGACATGATGCGACTCGACTGGTCGGCACTCCTCGAGGTGCTTCGCGGCTGCTCGAAGGTGGTGCTCACGAGCCACGTGCGGCCTGACTGCGACGCCCTCGGCAGCGAGCTCGGCATGGCCGGGATCCTGGAGGCGATCGGCAAGGAGGTGCGGATCGTCAACGCCCAGGCCACCCCTGCGAACCTGAAGTGGATCGACCCACGGGGGAAGATCGAGTCGCTCGCGGAGAAGGTGCGGCCGGCCGACCTTGCCGACCGCGACCTCTTCATCGTGCTCGACACCAGCGCCTGGGCGCAGCTTGGAGCGATGGGCGACGTCGCCAAGTCGATGCGCGACCGCGTGCTCGTGATCGACCACCACGTGAGCGAAGACGACCTCTCCGACCGCTGGTTCAAGGACACCGCGGCCGAGGCGACCGCTCGCATCGTCTACGAGATCGGCCTGCGGCTCCGCGTGCCGCTCACCGAGTCGATCGCCACGCCGCTCTATGCCGGCCTTTCCACCGACACCGGCGGCTTCCGGTTTCCGAGCGTGAGCGGCGAGTCGTTTCGAATCGCCGGCCGGCTCGTCGATGCCGGGGCGAATCCGACGGCGATCTACCGCGAACTCTTCGAGCAGGATTCGCTCGCCCGGCTCCATCTCGTGGGGCGGACGATCGCCGGGGCCGTCACCTCGCACGACGGCAAGGTGATCGTCTCAACCGTGCGGCAGCACGACATCAAGGAGGTGAAGGCGCAGCCCGCCGACACCGAGGATCTCGTCAACCTCACGCTCGCCGTGAAGGGCACCGAGGTGGCCGCGATCCTGATCGAGCAGCCGGATGGCCGGATCAAGGTGAGCTTCCGCAGCCGCGGCCGGCTCGACTGCAACGCGCTCGCCGCCCGCTTCGGCGGCGGCGGCCACAAGGCGGCAGCCGGCACGATCATCGACGGTCCGTTCGACGCCGCGCTCGAGCGGGTGGTGGCCGCGGTGGACGAAGCCTGGCTCGCGCAGCAGGCCGTGCCCACCTGAGCGAGTCGCGACGGCGAAGGAGCACTCCACTCATGGCCCTCCCGCACGGGAACGATCCTTCGGCTTCGGCCACGCACGACGGCGCCAGCCGTGGCGCCGCCGGTGGTGATTCCCGCCGCGACCTCCTCGCCAAGGTGGTTGCCATCGCCTGCGGCGGACTGGCGACGCTCCCGCCGGTGGCGGCGGGGCTGTGGGCGTTTCTCGATCCGCTGCGCCGGACCCGCGGTGCGGCGTCGTTCCTCTCCGTGGCCGACCTCGCCGCGATTCCGGACGACGGGCTACCGCGGCAGTTTCCCGTGATCGCCGATCGGGTCGATGCCTGGACGGGCTTCGCCGCCGAGCCGGTCGGCGCCGTGTATCTCAGTCGCGAGAAAGGATCCCGCGAGGTGCGGGCGCTGTCAGCCACCTGTCCGCACGCCGGCTGCTTCATCGATCTCGAGAAGGCGACACAGTGCTTCCGCTGCCCGTGCCATAACAGCTCGTTCACGCTCGAAGGGGGCATCGTCAATCCCAGCCCGAGCCCCCGCGCGATGGACGAACTGGAATGCCGCGTGGGAGCCAACGGCCAGGTTGAGGTGAAGTGGCAGAAGTTTCGGGCGGGCGTCGCTGAGAAAGTAGTCCAGGGATGAGCCGACCCGCCGCCCGCGCCGCGTCAGGATTGCCATCGCGAAAGGGCGCATGTGGCCGTTTGGCCGACTTCCTCGACGATCGCACCGGGTATCGGGCGGTCGTCCACGAGGCCCTCTACGAACGCGTGCCCGGAGGGGCCCGTTGGCGGTATGTCTGGGGCAGCACGCTCGTGTTTGCCTTCATGACGCAGGTGATCACGGGACTGTTTCTCTGGGCCAACTACTCGCCGAGCGCCCAGACGGCCTGGGAGAGCGTCTACTTCATTCAGTACGAGATGGCGGGCGGCTGGCTGCTCCGGGGGATCCACCATTTCATGGCCCAGGCGATGGTGGTGCTGCTCGCGCTCCATCTGCTGCAGGTGGTGA
>JBBAVQ010000270.1:0-4297 GCA_040397625.1 Pirellulales bacterium
GATCCCCGCGAGTTGTTCCACGGAACCCTCAAAGCCCGGAGCGGAAGCGACGGGATAGGCCTCATTGATCGGCAACGGCCGCGTTCCGCCGCCACGCTTTATCCCCTCGCTCCAGCTCGGGGCTTCCTGGCGGTTTTGCTGGCGGTTTTGCTGGCGGTTTTGCTGGCGGTTTTGCTGGCGGATTTGCTGGCGGGGTTCCTCGCGGTATCCCTCACTCGCGACTCGTCTTACGGCTTGCCGGTGGTTGGCCCCGCGCCCGCACGCCCCGCCCCCGACATGTAGCGAGCCACCGCCTCCGCCCGCGATCGCACGTGCATCTTCTCGTAGATGTGCTTGAGGTGGCTGCGGACTGTCTCGATGCTCACGTCGAGGTGATGGGCGATTTCCTTGTTGGCATAGCCCTTCGTGAGCAGGATGAGCGTCTCCTCCTCGCGGGGCGTGAGGCCGAGCGACGGATCGGTTGATCGCTTGCGGCGAAACGACTCGATCACGTGGCGGGCAATCTCGCCGGTCATCGGGGCCCCGCCGGCGAGCACGTCGAGCAGCGCGGCCCGCAGGTCGTCAGGCGAGGTCCGCTTGAGCAGGTAGCCGTCGGCCCCCGACTCCAACGCCAGAAACAGGATCTCGTCCTCATCGCAGGCCGTGAGCATTACGATTAAGAGATTCGGATGGGCCGCCTTGAGGCGGGCCGTGCACTCCACACCCGACATCCGCGGCAAGAACACGTCCATCAGCACGACGTCGGGCTTGGCGATCGGGATCATCCGCAGCGCTTCCTCGCCGGAGGCGCAGGTGCACACACACGCGAAATCGGGAAGCGACGAGACGAGCCGCTGCCAACTCTCGCGGGTCGCGGGCTGATCCTCGACGAGGGCCACCCGGTAGGGAGGCTTGGCGCCCGGGACGCCGGCGGCAGCTGGGGGACGAATCATGACGCGCGAACCTCCTCTGCAGAAGCGTTATGGGCCGCTGGAGCCGCGCGGCCGTTGACGAGCAGGTCGGCGCCGCCGTCGGGAGGGCCGGCCCGCCTGGCGAACCGCGCGAGCGGGAGCTCGAGTTCCACCCGGCAGCCGGAGCCCGGCGCGGTTGTGATCCGGCAGACGCCACCGATGTCGCGCATCCGCTCGCCGAGGTTCGCCAGGCCGTTGCCCGTCGCCGTCGCCTTCTCGAGATCGAAGCCGCGACCATCGTCTTCCACCGCCACCACGAGCATGGGCGGTCGTCGCTCCACGCGGAAGCAGAGTTGATGGGCGGCCGAGTATTTCACGGCGTTGTTCACCGCTTCCTTGACGGCGAGCAGGAGGTTGCGGCGCACCGGCAGATCGCAGGCCATGTCGGGAAGGTTGGCTGCCAGCTCGAGCCGGCAGCGGATCGACGTGGGTTCGAGAAACCGGCGGATGTATTTACTGGTGTAGGCCACGAAGTCGCGGAGCGTGTCGCGACGCGAGTTGACGGCCCAGACGAGTTCGTCCATCGCGCCGGCGAGGCTGCGGGCCCGGTCGCAGAACGACTCGAGGTGTTCCCGTGCGGCGGAGCCCTCTGGCAGCTCCGTCCGCGCCACCTCGCCCTCGAGCACGAGTTGGGTGAGGCCAGCGCCCAATTCGTCGTGGATGTCTCGGGCGATGCGGGCCCGCTCGCGGTCGAGGAGGTCTCGGGCTTTCGATTCGGCGACGAGTCGGGTCGCCAGCACGAGGCTCGCGAGGGCGGCGGCTCCGCCTACGGTTGCCACCAAGGCCTGGAACCAGGCCCGTTGCCAGAACACCGGCTCCTCAGCCGGCTGCACGAGCACCTTGTTGAGCCGCAGCGGCGGGTCGATCCAGGGCGTGGAGCCAAAGGGCGCCACGGCCACGGCATGCTCCCAGGTGGACGCCGGGTCGAGCCGCTGTTCCCAGGTGCGTTCGGTGGCGGGTACGACCAGCCACGATGTGTCGGAGAGGATCACGATCGGGTCGCCGCGGTCGCACTCCACGCGGAGCCCGGCCACCACCCCCGCCTGATGCGACTCGTTGAACGCACGGATTGCGATCACATGTTTTCCCGGTGACAGCACCTGACTGATGTCGTATTCGGTCATGTAGTAGTAGTCGCTGCCCATGCCGAGTTCCCGGCCGTCGAGCAACACCACATACCCGTTGTCGGCGAGCACCCGGAGGCTGGCCATCGTCACCGTGGTGCCCCGGGGGATCTCGAACTCCCGCCAGAGGCGGCAGGTCTGCTTGTCGGCGGTGGTGGATGACCAGATGTAGGAGCCGACGCCCCAGGTGTCGGGGTTCCAGTCGTATTCCGACTTGCCCAGGCGAGGTCCGATCGGCCGGGAGACACTCGGCGGGGTCACATCGGCCGTGACTCTGGCGGAACTCGCCGGCTTGGCTTCGGTCGCGTCTGCCGCAGGGGCAAGTCCGGAGGAGGCGCTCCGAAGGCAGATCACCATCGACAGGCCAAGGAGGCAGCATAGCTGCGGCCACGTGCTCCTCGTCTGGGTCGCCATCACGTGCCTTTCCGGGCCGCCGAATCGATGGATTCGAGCCTAGGCGATCGCGATGCGATTCGCAATCAGCGCCGTCACCCATCCGGGTGATGACTGGCCGCGGGAATCGGGCGAGAGTGGTGAGCGCGTGGCCCATGCGGCGCTCGGGCGTCGTCGAAGATGAGGGGCGGGAGAGGGGCAGCCGTACCTCTTCCGCGGTTACGCTTCCTGGGACCGTACCGCTGACGCGGTTACGGTTTGTGGATCAGGAAGCCCAATCGCGTGGGCGATGGGGATCGTTTGAGGAATCACTCTCGTGGAGCATTGAGCATGACTCGGACTGCCACAGCCGTGTGGAGAATCAGGCTGGTGCTGTCGCTCGTGATGGTGCCGTTCGCAGCTGCGATCGCGGCGCGGGCGGACGAGCAGCCCCGAAACATCGTCGTGCTCTATGCCGACGATTGGCGTCACGACACGCTCGGCTGCGCCGGCCATCCGGTCGTGCAGACGCCACGGCTCGACGCCCTCGCCCGCCGGGGCGTGCGGTTCACGCACAACTGCGTCACCACCGCGATCTGCGGCGTGAGCCGTGCCAGCCTGTTCACCGGGCAGTGGATGTCGCGGCATGGCAACCGGGCGTTCGACGCCTTCGAGACGCCGTGGGCTGAGACCTGGCCCGGCCTGCTGCGGGCCCACGGCTACCACGTGGGGCTCATCGGCAAGTGGCACTGCGGCCCGTTTCCGAAGGAGCAGTTTGACGTTGGCACGGCGTATGGTGGCACGCACTGGCAGAGCGAGCCTGACGGCGGCCAGATCCATGTGACCGCCAAGAACGAGCGAGACGCCCGCGCCTTCCTGCGGGACCGGCCGAAGGGGCAGCCATTCAGTCTCGTGGTGTCGTTCTTCGCGACCCACGCCGAGGACGAGAATCCGCTGCAGTACCTGCCACAGCCCGAGTCGCAGGCCCTCTATGCCGACGCCACGATTCCGATCCCGGCCACAGCGGGCGATGAGCACTACCGCCGGCTGCCCGAGTTTCTCGTCAGCGAGAAGAACGAGGGCCGCATCCGCTGGCACTGGCGGTTCGATACGCCGGAAAAGTACCAGGCATTCATGAAGAACTACTACCGGCTGGCCACCGAGGTGGATGCGGCCTGCGGCGCCGTGATCGACGAACTCGAAGCCCAGGGGCTGCTCGACAACACGCTGGTGATCTTCACGACCGACAACGGCTACCTCCACGGCGAGCACGGCCTCGCCGACAAGTGGTATCCGTTCGAGGAGAGCATCCGCACCCCGCTGATCGTGGCCGATCCGCGGATGCCCGCCGCCGTACGGGGCACCACGAACGACGCCCTGACGCTCAACGTGGACCTCGCCCCGACGATCCTGGCCGCGGCCGGCATCGCCGCGCCGCGGGGGATGCAGGGCTGCGATCTTGCCACGCTCTATCTTCAAGGGGGCACGTCCTGGAGGACCGAGTTCTTCTACGAGCACCCGACGATCACGAACATCGAGCGGATCCCGTCGTCGGAGGCGCTGGTGCGGAAAGACATCAAGTACGTCGTCTGGCCCGACTACGGCCGGGAGCAGCTCTTCGACCTGGTGAAGGATCCGCAGGAGACGACCGACGTGATCGCCGACCCGACGTATGCGGACCGGCTCGCCGAGCTCCGGGAGCGATTCGTGGCGCTCAAGGCCGAAGCTCGGTAGGCGAGGAGTCGCCCAACGCGTGCCGCGGGGCGAAGCGTATATGTGGGCGGCGTCCAGTGTGCTTCGCCCGAGGCCTTACGGCCTTCGGCTTGTACGAAACGAAATCTGTCCAAGCCC
>JBBAVQ010000271.1:0-4248 GCA_040397625.1 Pirellulales bacterium
GCGTGTCGGGCGGCGAGGAGGGCGCGCTCAAGGGCCCGAGCCTCATGCCCGGCGGATCCAAGGCCGCTTGGCCCCTCGTGCAGCCGATCTTCCAGGCGATCGCCGCCAAGGTGGGCCCGAAGGGCGACATCCCCTGCTGCGACTGGGTGGGCCCGCGAGGTGCCGGCCACTACGTAAAGATGGTGCACAACGGCATCGAGTATGGCGACATGCAGTTGATCTGCGAGGCCTACTCGCTCCTTAAGCACGGCGCCGGGCTCACCAATCCCGAACTCGCCAAGGTGTTTCACGACTGGAACCGAGGCGAGCTCGACAGCTACCTGATCGAGATCACCCGCGACATCTTCACCGTCAAGGATCCCGACAGCGGCCAGTTCATGGTTGACCTGATCCTCGACAAGGCCGGCGCGAAGGGCACCGGCAAGTGGATGAGCCAGCTCGCGCTCGACCTCGGCGTGCCCAGCACGCTCGTCACCGAGGCCGTCTACGCCCGCTGCCTCTCGGCCCTCAAAGACGCCCGCGTGCGGGCGAGCACGGTGCTCAAGGGCCCCGACAAGCGAAACCACGGCGACCGCCACACGTTCGTCGAGCAGGTCCGCCAGGCCCTCTATGCCTCGAAGATCGCCAGCTACGCCCAGGGCTACGTGCAGCTCGCCGCCGCGGCCAAGGAGCACGACTGGCCGCTCGACTACGGCGCCATCGCGATGATGTGGCGGGGAGGCTGCATCATCCGCGCCCAGTTCCTCGAACGGATCTACGAGGCCTACAAGGCCAAGCCCGACCTCGAGAACCTGATGCTCGCCCCCTACTTCACCGAGGCGCTCGCCCAGACGCAGGATTCGTGGCGGCACGTGGTGGCCAGTGCGGCCACGATCGGCGTGCCGGTTCCCGCCTTCATGTCGGCGCTGGCCTACTACGACGGCTACCGCCATGCCACGCTGCCCGCCAACCTGCTCCAGGCCCAGCGCGACTACTTCGGCGCCCACACCTACGAGCGGACCGACAAGCCCGGCACCTACCACACCGAATGGCTCGACCTGCGAAAGCCGATCACCTGAGGAGACTTCCCCGCGATGGCCAACAGCTATCTTGAGAACCTCTTCTCGCTCAAGGGCCGCACGGCCGTGGTCGTCGGCGGCACCGGTGTGCTCGGCGGCGCGCTCGCCGACGGGCTCGGCGCGGCCGGCGCGTTCGTCGTCGTGGCCGGCCGCGGCGCCGACCGGGGCGAGGCCCGCGTGCAGGCCATCCGCGCTGCCGGCGGCGACGGGATGTTCGTGAGCGTCGATGCCACCGACCGCGAGAGCGTGAAGGCCCTGCTGGCCGCCACGGTGGCTGCCCGCGGCAAGGCCGACATCCTCGTCAACTGCGCGGGCGTCAACTCGTCGGTGCCCTACTTCGACATTCCCGACGACGACTTTGCCAAGGTGATCGACACCAACCTCAAGAGCACCCACATCGGCTGCCAGGTGTTTGGGGCCCACATGGCCGAGCACGGCGGCGGAGCGATCCTCAACATTGGCAGCGTGTCGGCCGACAAGCCGCTCTCCCGCGTGTTCATCTACTCCGCCTCGAAGGCGGCAGTCCTCAACTACACCAAGAACGTGGCCCGCGAACTCGCCCCCAAGGGGGTCCGCGTGAACGTGCTCTGCCCGGGCTTCTTCCCGGCCGAGCAGAACAAGAAGATTCTCTCGCCCGAGCGGGTGGCCTCAATCATGGGCAAGACGCCGATGAATCGCTTCGGCACCCCCGACGAGCTCCTCGGGGCAGCGATCCTGCTCTGCGCGCCGGTCGCGGGGAGCTTCATCACCGGGGCCGAGGTCTACGTCGACGGCGGCTTCACCGGCATGAGCATATGACCTCGCACCAGCGAGGTCATCCGCATCCCCTTCCCTCCACACCATGCCCCACACAATCGTGATCTTCGGGGCGTCGGGCGACCTCACGAGCCGCAAGCTCGTGCCCGCGCTCTACAACCTCCTGCGGACCGGGGCCCTGCCCGAGCAGACGCGAATCGTCGGGTTCTCGCGGACGCCGATGACCGACGGCGAATGGCGGGCGAGCCTCCGCGAGACGACCGCGAAGCACTGCGACTGCGGCCCGCTCGACGAGGAATCGTGGACGCGTTTCGCCGCCACGATTCATTATCAGCCCGGCGACATCGGCGTGTCGGCCGACGTGGGCCGGCTCGAAACCCGGCTCCGAGAGCTCGAGGGGGGCGCGGAAGCCGACCGCGTCTACTACCTCGCCACCGCCCCGCAGTTCTACGGGCCGGTGGTCTCGGCCCTCGGCGAGCATGGCATGGCGGCCCAGGATCGCGGCCCGCGGCGGATCGTGGTAGAGAAGCCGTTCGGCACCGACCTCGTCACCGCCCAGACGCTCAACGCGCACATCCACACCGTCTTCCGCGAAAGCCAGGTCTTCCGCATCGACCACTACCTCGGCAAGGAGTCGGTGCAGAACATCCTCGCGCTGCGGTTTGCCAACACGATCTTCGAACCGATCTGGAACCGCCGGTATGTGGACCACGTGCAGATCACCGTGGCCGAGGAAGTGCCGGTGGGCCGCCGCGGCGGCTACTACGACGGCGCGGGCGTGCTCCGCGACATGTTTCAGAATCACCTCCTCCAGCTGCTGATGGTCACGGCGATGGAGGCGCCGGCGCGGTTCAACGCGAGCGCCGTCCGCAACGAGAAGGTGAAGGTGCTCGAGGCGATCCGGCCGCTCGACCCCGCCGACGCGGCGGCGGCGGGCATCCGTGGCCAGTACCGCGGCTACCTCCAGGAGCCGGGCGTGCCGGCGGGCAGTCGCACCGCCACGTTTGGCGCGATTCGCCTCGAAATCGACAACTGGCGGTGGCAGGGAGTGCCCTTCTACCTGCGCAGCGGCAAGGCGATGAGCTGCCGCACCACCCAGATCGTGATCGGGTTTCGACAGCCGCCGCTGGAACTCTTCGCCAACGGCACGCCAACCCACGCCCGCGAGGCCAACCGGCTCGTGATCCAGATCCAGCCGGCCGAGGGCATTCAGCTCCACTTCCACACGAAGGTGCCAGGGGCCGGCATGCACCTCCGGCTCACCGACCTCGACTTCAGCTACTCCCGCGAGTTTGCCGGGCGGCTTCCCGAGGCCTACGAGCCGCTCCTCCTCGACGTGATGGAGGGCGACGCCAGCCTCTTCGCCCGCGCCGACGAGGTGGAGAAGTCGTGGGAGATCATCGATCCCTTCGTGCAGGCCTGGGCGTCGCCAAAGCTCTCGCCCCCCGACGTCTACGAACTGGGTGACTGGGGCCCGCTCTCGAGCTTCGAGTGGATGCACGCCCAGGGCCGCACGTGGTTCGACATGTGCCCGGTGCTCACGTGACCCCGCGGGCCGCCGCCGCCCGCACGCTTTCGATCGGCGGCGTGGCGATCGCGTCGCCCGTCGTGCAGGCCGCCCTCTCCGGCTACAGCGACCGCGCCATGCGGGTGCTGGCCCGCCGCCACGGCGCGGCCTACTCGCTCGGCGAGGTGCTCCTCGACCAGTTCGTGGCCACCGTCGGCACCAACCGCAGGAACCTCGCCCGCCTCGCGGTGGCCGACGAGGAGCATCCCGTCGGCGGCCAGTTGATGGGCTCGAATCCCGACGACTTTCCGCCGGCCGCGCGGCGGCTCGTGGCCGAGGGCTACGACGTGATCGACATCAACTTCGGCTGCCCCGTGAAGAAGGTGCTCGGCCGCTGCCGCGGCGGCTACCTCCTCTCGCAGCCGGCCACGGCACTCGAGATCGTGGCCAAGGTTCGCGAGGCGGTGCCGCCGCACGTGCCCGTCACGCTCAAGATGCGCCGCGGCCTCGACGACACCCCTGAGAGCCTCGACAACTTCTGGACCATCTTCGACGGCGCGTTCGCCCGCGGCGCGGCGGCGATCACCGTGCACGGCCGCACCGTGAAGCAGAAATACGTCGGCCCGAGCAACTGGGAGTTTCTCGCGGCGGTCAAGCAGCACGCGGGCGAGAAGATCGTGATCGGCTCCGGCGATCTCTTCTCCGCCCAGGCCTGCGTGGCGATGCTCGACCAGACCGGCGTGGACGGCGTGAGCGTGGCCCGCGGGGCGATCGGCAATCCCTGGATCTTCCGGCAGACGCTCGCCCTCCTCGCCGGCGAGCCTCCCCTGCCCCCGCCCACGATCCACGAGCAGCGCGACGTGCTCCGCGAACACTGGGCGCTCTCGATGGAACTCCACGGCGAGCAGGTGGCCGGCCGCAGCATGC
>JBBAVQ010000272.1:0-4157 GCA_040397625.1 Pirellulales bacterium
CGATCCGCTGGAAGCCGAACATCGAGTAGTAGATGAAGATCGGGATCATCGGCACCCCGTGGCTGGCATAGGCCGTGCCAGCGGCGACGAAGCTCGACATGCTGCCCGCTTCCGTAATCCCCTCCTCGAGAATCTGGCCGTCCTTGGCCTCGCGGTAGTAGAGGAGCTGGTCGGAGTCGACCGGCTCGTAGAGCTGGCCCGTGTGGGCGTAGATCCCGCACTGCTTGAAGAGCGGATCCATGCCGAACGTCCGCGACTCATCGGGCACGATCGGCACGATGTACTTGCCGACCGACTTGTCCTTGAGCAGCGACGCCATCAGCGTGACCGCGCCGGTGGTCGTCGAGACCTCGCGGCCGGCACTCTTCTCGATGAACGAGCGATACTCGTCGAGGGTAGGCGTCTTGAGCTTCGGCGACTCGAGCGGACGGGTCGGCACGTAGCCGCCGAGGGCCTCGCGCCGCTCGCGGAGGTAGCGAATCTCCTCGGAATCCTCCGGTGGACGGTAGAACGGCGCCTTCGCCACCTCGTCGTCGGAAATCGGGATGCCGAACCGCGAGCGGAAGGCCCGCAGTTCCTCCTCGTTGAGCTTCTTCTGCTGGTGCGTGACGTTCCGGCCCTCGCCCACCTCGCCCAGGCCGTAGCCCTTGATCGTCTTGGCGATGATCACGGTCGGCTTGCCGTGGCACTTCATGGCCGCGGCGTAGGCCGCGTAGACCTTCTCCGGGTCATGCCCGCCGCGGCGGAGCTTCTTGAGCTTTTCGTCGGAGAGGTTCGTCACCATCTCGGCCAGCTGCGGATCGGCCCCGAAGAAGTGCTCCCGGATGTAGCCGCCGGGCATGACGATGTACTTCTGGTAC
The DNA here is from genome assembly GCA_040397625.1 of Pirellulales bacterium. GTDB lineage: Bacteria > Planctomycetota > Planctomycetia > Pirellulales > UBA1268 > QWPN01. The sequence continues at coordinate 861 of JBBAVQ010000272.1, forward strand.
TGGCCGTCCACCACCTCGTTCATCCGCTTGACGAGCAGGCCCTTGTCGTCCTTCGCGAGGAGCGGATCCCATTCGTCGCCCCAGATCACCTTGATCACGTTCCAGCCCGCGCCGCGGAAGCAGCCCTCGAGCTCCTGGATGATCTTGCCGTTGCCGCGCACCGGGCCGTCGAGCCGCTGGAGGTTGCAGTTGATCACGAACACGAGGTTGTCGAGCTTCTCGCGGGCCGCCAAGGAGATCGCGCCGAGCGTCTCGGGCTCGTCGGTCTCGCCATCGCCGATGAAGCACCAGACGTGCTGCCCGCTCGTGTCCTTGATGCCGCGGTCCTGCAGGTACTTGTTGAATCGCGCCTGGTAGATCGCCATCAGCGGCCCCAGGCCCATCGACACGGTCGGGAACTCCCAGAACCCGGGCATCAGCCAGGGATGCGGATAACTCGACAGGCCGCCCCCCTCGGCGAGCTCGCGCCGGAAGTTTTCCAGCTGCTTCTCGTTGATGCGGCCCTCCAGAAACGCCCGCGAATAGATGCCCGGAGAGGCGTGGCCCTGGAAGTAGACCTGGTCGCCGGAGTAGTTGTCGCCGCGGCCGCGGATGAAATGGTTCATTGCCACCTCGACGAGCGTGGCCGACGAGGCGAACGTGGAGATGTGGCCGCCGATGCTCTTGTCTTCGCGATTGGCGCGGACCACCATCGCCATCGCGTTCCAGCGGATGATGCTCTTGATCCGCCGCTCGATCTCGCGGTTGCCGGGGAAGGCCGGCTGCTTCTCGACCGGGATCGTGTTGATGTAGGGGGTGGTGGCCGAGAACGGAATCGGCACGCCGAGCCGATAGGCCTCCTGCTCGATCGCCTGCAGCAGGTAGGCGGCCCGGTCGCCCCCGCGGCTGTTGATCACGTACCGCAGTGAATCGAGCCACTCCCGGGTCTCGGTCGGGTCGGCGTCGACCGCCGACACCCCGTCGACCACCTCGGGCTGGCCGGTCGCGTTGTCGCCCATCTGGCCGATCGACATCGGGGCGTGGGCACCTCTCGGGAGCCGGGAGCCTCCGGCGAGAATGTCGTCGGCCGCCTCGGTGGCGGAATGATCGCTGGAGTTGGCCATGCGCGGCTCCGGGAATTTGCGGGGGACTTTTCAGATTATTCGGGTCGTAGTGGGGGCGTCTAGGGCGATTGCCCTGCCCCCGGAACCACGTCCATCCCCGCCGCAAAAACCGCTCGGGGGCCGCGGCTACTCGGCCCGGGGCCTGTAGATTTCGGTAGCCAGCCCGAAATAGTTCTCGGCGCTGAAGGCCATCGTCTCGCCCAGCGTCGGATGGGGGTGGATCGCCTCCATCAGGTCGCGGGCCGAACAGCCCATTTCGATCGCGAGCACCCCTTCGGCGATCAGTTCGCCCGCCCCCGGGCCGACGATCCCGACCCCCAGGACGGTGTCGGTCTCCGGATCGACGAGCATTTTGGTCAGGCCGTCGGTGCGACCCAGCGCGTGGGCTCGTCCGCTGGCAGCCCAGGGATACTTGCTGACCTCGACGACTCGGCCGGTCGCGGCAACCTCGTTCTCCGTCAGCCCCGCCCAGGCGATCTCGGGATCGGTGAACACGACGGCGGGGATCGCCCGCGGTGCGAACAACGCCGGTTCGCCATGGAGCGCCTCGACCGCCACCTTGCCCTGGTGGCTGGCGCGGTGCGCCAGCATCGGTTCTCCGCACACGTCGCCGATCGCGAGGATGTGCGGGTCGGCGGTTCGCTGCTGGCCGTCCACGTCAACGAAGCCTTTCGGATTGACCACGACCTTCGTGTTCTCGAGGCCGAGCCCGTCGGAGTTGGGTCTCCGCCCGACGGCGACGAGCACCCGCGAAAACTCCTTCGTCATCGGCCCATCAGGCCCCTCGAACGAGACCCGAACGGCCGTGCCGATGTCTTCGAGCTTGACCACCTTCGTGCGGAGCATGATCGCCTCGAAGAGCCCCTCGAGCCGTTTCTGCAGCGGCTTGACGAGGTCGCGATCGGCCCCGGGCAGGAGCATGTCGGTGAGTTCGACGACCGAGACCTTCGATCCGAGCTCCGCGTAGACCGTTCCCATCTCGAGGCCGATGTACCCCCCGCCGACCACGAGGAGCGACGCGGGCACGTCGGCCAGTTCCAGGGCGCCCGTCGAATCCATCACCCGCGGACTGCCGATGTCGAACGCCGGAATCCGTGACGGCCGCGACCCGCTGGCGAGGATGCAGTGGTCAAACGTGATCCGCTGGCTCGCGCCGCCGGGGACCGCCGGAGCGACCTCGAGCGTCGTCGAGTTCACGAACCGGGCGGCGCCATGGACGATCGTCACGTTCCGCCGCTTCGCCAACTGCGACAGTCCGCCCGTCAACGCTGAGATCACCTTGTCCTTGCGAGCCCGCAGCGCGGCCACGTCGAGCGACGGCTTCGTGAAGTGGATGCCCCACTCCTCCATCTCGCGGGCCTCGGAGAGGACCCGGCCGACGTGCAGGAGGGCCTTCGAGGGAATGCAGCCACGGAGCAGGCAGGTGCCCCCGAGCCGCTCGTCCCGCTCGATCATGGCCACCTGCATGCCCAGGTCGGCGGCCAAGAATGCAGCGGCGTAGCCGCCGGGACCTCCGCCAAGCACCACCACGGGAACGTGCATCTCGATCTCCTCAGTCGGGCAGGCTTCATTCGGGCGGGCCCGGCACGAAACGATCTCGGCGCGGGGCCGCCGGACGGGGATTGGGATCGTCCGGAACGGCGGGCTTGTTGTAGTTTCGGGGGCGGAATCGTTCAAGAAAGCCTCGCAACCGCGTGCGGCCCCCTCGCCCATGGATCGACCACCGCTGCTCCATCGAGCCGGCGACCTCGCCCGCGCGTGGTGGCGGGCAGCGTTCACGCTCGACGCCCGCGGACTCGCCGCCTTCCGGATCGGGCTGGGATTGATTCTGGTCGCCGACTGCCTGCTGCGGTTCCGGACGTTTCACCTGATGTTCGCCGCCGACGGGGTCTTCCCGCCGGACGTGCTCCGCAGCTTCCAGGGAACGCCGGCAAAGTGGTCGCTCGCCCTACTATCCGATGCCACGTGGTGGGGGGCCGCCGTCCTCGCTGCGGAGGGCCTCGCCGGGGCGTGGCTCGCCACCGGCTTTCGCAGCCGCGAGGCGTCCGTCGCGGCGTGGCTCGTGACGGTGAGCGTCGTGCGACGAACCGAGCCGGCCAACAACGCCGGAGACTCGCTGCTGATGTGCCTGCTCTTCTGGTCGATGTTCCTGCCTCTGAACGCCGCATGGTCGCTCTCCCCCCGACGCCGATCC
>JBBAVQ010000273.1:0-4123 GCA_040397625.1 Pirellulales bacterium
TCCGAACCTCGGGAACGGCATCCGGGTCGGCTCCATCGAGGGGGCCGACCTCGGTCGGATCGAGTAGGACGTCGTCCTGACGCACCGTGATCCCACCCGCCTCGGCCGTGGCGGCCGGGACTGCGAGTTCGATCGACTCCAGCGGCACATGAAGCACGTTCAGACGGATGACCTGCTCGACGGCGATCTCCGCGGCATCGACGGAGGCCTGGGCGGCGATCGAGGCCTCGATGCGACGCGGTAGAAACCGCCGATTCGCCGTGAAACCGCCCTCCGCGGCATCGAGCCGGTAGACGAGCGCCGTGGTGTCGGTCTCGGTGACCGCCGCCGATGCCGCGGTCTGCCGGACCAGGCCGATGATCGACTCGTTGGCCGGCAGAAGCTCGATGTCACTGCGGGCCCCGATCGCCACGACCGCAGGCCCTACCACGTCGGCGCGCGGCGTCGGCAGGTTCCAGGCCACGCGTTCGGCGTTCGCCTCGACCGGAAGGTTCGCCCGTACCGACAAGACGATGTCGCCTGTCAACGGCTGCGCGAAGGGCACGTTGATCACGCCATTCTCACTCGTGGCCCCTGCAGCATCGACGGCGCCCGGAGGGCCGATCTCGTCGATGACCCACGCGGGGTCGATGCCGATGACGATGCTGCCGACCGGCGCTCCGCGGGCCGCCACGCGAAACTTCGCATCGAGCGTGACCCGCGTCCCGGCCACGTCGTAGCGGTACTCGGGTTCGATCACCACGCGGCTCCGTCGCGGACGCACCCGGAGCGGCAGGGATGCCGGCAAGGCGTCGAAGGCGAACGCGGCGACGAATCCTGGCTGCCGCACGTTGGCCGGTGGATCGACCCGCCTGAGGTGCGACGTGTCGCTCCAGGTGACCAGCCACTCCCCATCCACGATAAGGCTTACGCGGCCCCACTGCCGCCAGGCTGTGAGCCCCTCGACGCCGAAGCCCAGCGGTTCGAACGACTCGCCCCCGGTCGGGTCGATCGCCTGTTCGCACACGAGCGCCACCGCCGCAGTGCCGTCGCCGGCCACGTCGACAGAGACATCGACGGTCGGCGCCTCGCGGCTGCCGCCTCGGGCCAGCAGCGTGGCCGGCGGCTTCACCTCGCGGAGGGCCGACATCGGCGGGAGTGTGATCGTCATCCGGCGGGACCCGGCGACGAGATTGCCCAACCGGATCGTCGTCTCGGTCACCGCGTTGCGGCCGTCGATCCGCACGGCGCTCTCGCTCGTTGCCAGAGCGGCCGGCCCGCGGCCGGCTGCCGCGTCGCCGACCCGGAGCCGCACGTCGCCGGCGAGCCCACGCACCGTCACCACGCTGCCGCCGGCGGGATCAGCCGCCACCGCCGGCTCCACCGACTCGGCCGCCACGGCCACCTCGGGAGCGGTGCGACTGGAAGCGATCTCGATCTGCGAGGCGACCGCCGCCGGCACCCGTACCGCGAAGGCCTCGAAAGCCGTGGTCGATTCCACCGGCAGCCGGCCTTCGAGCACGACCGTGTGCCGCACGTCAGCGCCGGCGGCCTCCGGAGCCGCGTCGAACCACGCCCGGTATCCGCTGCGGCCCGGTTCGACGTCGACGATCATCCGGCCGGGGCCGTCATGTCGCGGCGGCGCCGAAAGGATCATCCCGCCCGACTCCAGCGGGATCGGCGTCCAGCCGCCCTGGATCTGCCTCACTGTGAACTCGACGGTGGCCGGACAGGTGACCTGACCGTGCCCTTCCGCGCGAGGAGTCACATCGCGGGCATCAATCTTCACGACGACGTTCTCGAGCACGGCGCCCGGGGGCTGCAGGCCGCCCGCGAGCCCCTCCTTGATCCGAAAGAGGTCGACGAAATCGCGGTATCGGAACCCTGGAACGGGTACCAACCGTCCCCCTTCGTCGGGTACGTAGAAGAGTTCTGGCTGCACCTCCTCGATCCTGCCGACGGGAGCGGCACGGTCCTCGGCCGTCGGTGGCTGACCACGCGCGATCCCGAGCCACGCGGGGATCGCCAGCACGACGGCGCAGACGGCGATCCCCAGCCGGCGCGACGGCTGCAAGCGAGACGATGGAATGGACGACAGGCGCATGCGAGGTGCGTTCAGGGGACCATGGAAAGCCTAGCCCGAAACACGCCGCAGAGCGGCCATTTTCCCTATCCCGCGCAATCGTCACGACCGCTATAGCCGTCGTTTGGGCCAGGCTTCACCCGAGAATCCCGCGAAACTCGTCGTAGAGGCGGCCGCTACTGGCCGCGATGAAGCCCGGATCGTCGAGCGGCAGCGTCGCTGGGCCTCCACGAAACGGCCCCACCACACACCCCGCCTCGCGGGCGATCAGGATGCCGGCGGCCGCGTCCCAGCAGCAGATCCGCCGCACCCAAAACGCATGGAGGCGGCCGCAGGCGAGGTACGCCAGGTTGAGGGCGGTCGATCCCGTGCGGCGCATCGCATGAACGTGCGGAAGCACCGCAAGGAAGTCGGCGACCGCGGGCGAATCGGCCGCTACCTGAGCGGGAAAGCTGACTGCGGCGACCGCCTCGGCCGGCGTTTCCACCATCGGGGCGGCGATGGGTTCGCCGTTGAGCCGAGCCCCTCCTCCGCGGCGTGCGGTGAAGCACTCGTCCCGGAGCGGATCGTAGATCGCCGCCACCAAGAGGTCGTCGCCATCGGCCAGCGCGATCGACACGCAGTAGGCGGGAAACCCGTGAACGTAGTTGGTCGTGCCGTCGAGTGGATCGACGATCCAGCGCGTGCCGCTGCCCGAATGCCCTGGCACCCCGGGCGGTAGAGGCGGCCGCCCCCCTTCCCCTTCCTCGCCGACAAACCCGTGCGCGGGGAACGCCTCCAGCAGGATTCGTCGCACCTCCGACTGCGAGGCGTGGTCGGCCTCGGTGACGAGGTCGCATGGTCCCTTCGCCGTAGCCTTGAAGCGGCCGACCCACTCCTGAAGCACGCGGCCACCGGCCCGGGCGGCGGCCTCACAGGCATGAAGCGGATCGGGGGAGGAAGACGGCATGATGGAGTGAAAGCGGGATGGACGCGGACCACCATGCGCGGCGCGCGAGACACCGCGATGCCGCGTCAGTGTAGCAGCCGCAGCGTTGATGCCCGGAGCGGCGACTCGCCCGCTACAATCCCTGCCACAACTGGTCTCTTCCTCTCCGGGCAATCCTCTCGTGAACTCCTCGCCAGCCGCCGTTCCCGCCACGTGGTCGATCTCGGGGAGCGTGGCCTCCTGGCCGCACGCTGATGGTGGTGGGCAGATCGACGTCGCGGCGGCGGGCTGCGGGCTCGAGATTCAGGCGGCGTCGGGCGGCCACGATACGGTGTTGGGCGTCAACCTTTCGTCGCTCACCGATCACTGGCTCCGCGGTGCTGATCTGGTCGCGACCTACGAACCCGAAGACCCGCGGCGACTGCGGTCCACCGTGATGTGGCGGTCGCATGGCCGCCACGAGGGCATCACGTCATGGGAGGTGGTCGTTTCCGCACAGACGTCCCTCCTCGAAACGGAGGTGGCGGTGGAAGTCTGGTCGGACATCGCAGCCGACAGCCTCCTCTGGTTGTCTGGCGGCAATGCACCATGCTGGCGGCCGATCGCGTCGAACGAGACGCTGCCTGAGAGTGCTGCGGCGATCCTCGCCCGCCGCGCGGGATCATCCTGCCTCGTCGCGGTGCATCCGGCCGACGCGCGGCGGATCGACTTCGAGCACTCGGCTGGTCGCTACCGTGTCACGTGCAGGCTGTTCGCCGCACCGCTCGAGAAGGGCGTGCTGCTGCGAAGCCGCGTCGTGGCGGCGATCGGTCCCGGAACCAACGACGAAGCCTGGGCCGACCGCGTGCTGCAGGCGTTCGCCGCCTCACCGCCGCCGCTCACCACCTGATCGCCGCGTGGCATTCGCTACGAACTCAGGAAGCCCAATCGCGTAAGCGATGGGGGCACAACGCAGACTCCGCCGCGCCGCTGTGGGCGACCCACGCCCCTCGCAGGTGAGTATCGAGCGTTCGTAGGCACAAGCCCAACGCCGTGAGGCGTGGGGCGAACCGCCACCAGACGCCGCGTCCAACGTGAAGCGCCCGAGGCCTTACGGCCTTCGGCTTGCACGACACGAGCTCCTGTCCAAGCCC
>JBBAVQ010000274.1:0-4029 GCA_040397625.1 Pirellulales bacterium
CGGTTTGTGGTACCGAGGGTCGCGGGTTCGAGTCCCGTTAGCCACCCTTGAAAACAAGGGTTTCGTGATCGCGGGTTTCGTCGCTCCGTAAGGAATCCTCAAGAATCCTCAAATCGGTACCTGTCGGGGGCCGACTCGCGGGCCGGGTGCCTGATCATTGCCTGGCGATCTCCATCCAGAAAACAGAGCCGTCAAGCTTTGAACGCGACGTGACGCCCCCCGGCGTACGTGTTGTCACTGTGCTCATATCCCAGCCGCTGTCGACCACCCGATAACCTGCAGGCATCTGCAGGCGTTCGGTCGGTGTCACAACGAACTCCCTGTGATATCGTGCTATTGGCCAAGATGATCGAAGTTTCGCTTTGCCATTCTCGTCGAGCGTTATCGCATAAACGCCACTTCGGACTCGCTGCGGTTCCTGCCCCGTGGATTGGTTGATAGTCAACTCGATCCGCGTCACAAAGACCGGCATGTGGAACTCCAGATCAAAACCGTCCTCACGGCAGCCAGCCGTGAATGCGAGCAATGCTGCGACGCAGATGATTCGTTGGAGAAAAAACATGGGGCTACCCAAATGATAGAGACTGGTTCCATTGGTGGGGGCAGGTGAGTCCAGTTGCCGAACTTCGGCCATTCGCGACTCCCCCACTGGCCCCGCGACCGCCGCGGTCGTTGGACTGTCATCCACAGCCGTTTGATTCGCCGGGCCGATTGACGGCGTCCCCCGCCAGCGGTATCACGACAGGCCGGGGATTCTTCGAGGTTTCGGGAATCCCACACCATCATCCTTTGTCCGTCCACGCGCGGAGTCAGTTCCCATGATTCTCGGCAAGCTCTGGAAGTCCCTTGCGGCCCAGATGAACAAGATCGCCAACTTTTTCTGGACCGCCGATCCGATCGCGCAGCTCCAGTACGAATACGACAAAGCGGTCGATCAGATGAAGGAAGGCCGCGAAGGGCTCGAGCAGTACCGGGCCCTCGTGGAGCGGGTCACGCGGCAGGTGAACGGCGACCGGCAGCACGTCGCGGCGCTCGAGGCCCGGATCAAGGCCTACCTCCAGGTCGGTGAGCGGGAGACGGCTTCCAGGTTTGCCCTCGAGCTTCAGAAGGCGAAGAAGGAACTTGCGGAGAACGAGGCCCAACTCAAGCTTCACGAGACCGCCTACACCAACAACGTCACCAAGATCCAGCATGCCACCAAGAAGCTGGCCGATCTCAAGCAGAAAATTCAGAAGTACGACGCCGAACTGAAGCTCTCCCGTGCTGAGGCCGAACTGGCCAAGCTGGCCACGAGCTTCAACTTCGACATCACCACCGACTTCGGCCAGATCGAAGACGTGATCCAGGACAAGATCGGGCTCAACCGCGCGAAGGTCCGCGTGGCCGCCGATCTGTCGGGCGAAGGCCTCCAAGAGATCAAGCAGGAGGAGGCGGTCGAGAAGGCGATGGCCGACAACGCCCTTCGCGAGTTCGAAATCTCGATGGGTATGGTCACGCCCGAGACCGCCGGCGTGAAGGCCGACGACAAGGAACTCGGCTCCGAGCGGGCGACGCAGAAGACCACCTGATCCGCCGGCACAACACCTGGGAGCCGACCGTGACCAGCCCTGCCACGCCCACTGTTTCATCCCCGCGCCCGCCGGCGGCAGCCGAGGCATCGACGTCGCTCGGCACGTCGGCCGCGTCGGGCGGCTCGCGATCGCTGCCCGACTGGTGTCCTGCCTGGGCTGAGCGGCTCGGCGACTCGTATCTCTCCGGGACGAGTTGCGTCTTCCTGATGCACGGCAACGTCCGCGACCTCGTGCCGGTTGCGGCACCGAGCGCCAACGGCTCGGCTACGGATCCGGCGGCCTGGGGGACGGTTTCCGACTTTCTGGCCAGGGAGATGTTTGGCCGCTGGGACATCGTGCTGGCCTATGACGTCGGCAAGGGACTGAGGCCGCTCGCCGGCCCCGATCCGAATCGCCTGCGGACGATGGCCCAGTGGCTCACCGAGCGGATCGGCAACGCCGCGACCTGGCCTCGCGATCCTGATCAGGCCGTGGCGGCCATCGACGCGATCCTGGAACGCAACCTGATCGACCCGCCCGAGCAGCGGAAGCGGATTGCGATCGTGCTTGACTACGCCCAGTACCTGGTGCCCGATGGCGAGTCCGGATCGCGAACCGCTGCCAGTCGGCTGGTGCGGGTGCTCGGCTGGGCGACCAACCCGCTGCTGCGCCGCGTGAACGTGGCGATCGTGCTGCTCACCGACACGATTTCGGAAGTGCATCCTCGGCTCGTTCAGAATCCCGCGATCACCGCGATCGAGGTGCCGATGCCAGACGCGGGCGACCGCGAGCGATTCGCTCTGGCGACAGCGGCGGCCGCGGGCGTGAAGCCGGAGCAGATGGAGGGCGTGAAGCAGGTGGCCGCCGTCTCGGGTGGACTCACGCTCGAGAGCCTCCGTGCCGTGATCACCCTGTCTGCGCGCGAGGGCAGTGATCCCAACGGGCCCGAGTTCGCTGCCCGGAAGAAGGACCTCATCGAGCGGTCGTGCCACGGGCTGATCGAGTTCATCCAGCCGCGGCTTACGCTCGACGCCGTGGCGGGCCACGTGGATGCCAAGCAGCGGCTCGAGGCCGACGCCCGGGCGATCAAGCGGGGCCAGTTCGAGAGCGCCCCGATGGGCTACCTGATCTGTGGACCGGTGGGCACGGGCAAGAGCTTCATCGCCGAGTGCTACGCGGGCAGCGTGGGGATTCCCTGCGTGGTGCTGAAGAACTTCCGCAGCAAGTACGTGGGAGAGACCGAGGGCAACCTCGAGCATGCCCTCGGCGTGCTTCGCAGCCTCGGGCCGGTTGTCGTCGTGATCGACGAGGCCGACGCGGCCCTCGGCAACCGCCAGAGCGACGGCGACTCCGGCACGAGCGCCCGTGTGTTTTCCATGATCGCCCGCCAGATGGGCGACACGCGGTACCGCGGCAAGATCGTCTGGATGCTGCTTACGAGCCGCCCCGACCTGCTGCCGATCGACCTCAAGCGGCAGGGCAGGGCGGAGGTGCACATCCCGCTCTTCTATCCGCACGACCAGGCCGAGATGGACGCGATGTTCGCAGCGATGGCGCGAAAGTCGCATGTGAAGCTCGCCCCCGGCCTGCCCGGGCCGATCGACCTCGAACTCGGCCTCTCCGGTGCCGACATCGAAAGCGTGGTGCTGGCCGCTCGCCGGAAAGGTCTGGAGCGGGCCGCCGATGCCGGAGCCCCAAACCCCGACACGATCTCCGCCGACGACCTGAAGGCGGCGCTCGACGATTTCATGCCGAGTGCCCAGGGCCTCGAAAAGGAGATGCAGGAGATCGCGGCGGTGCTCGAATGCACCGAGAAGCGATTCCTCCCCGAACGCTGGAAGGAGAAGGTGGGTGAGCCGGGCGGCCGGTCCCATCTGCAGGAGCGGCTCGCGGCCATCCGCGAGGTGATCGGTTCCTGACGAACGCTTTTTTGAAAATACTGGATCGAAGACCACGCACACTCGAGGAGCAGGTTTCATGGCAGCCAAGACCCCCTGGTTCGACGATTCGACCGACACGCCCCTGATCGCGGAGTATGCCCGCAAGCTCGACTCCTTCCTCGACGCCGTCGCCGACGCGCGGATCGAGACCCGCGAACTCGACGAGCAGGAGAAGCGGGTGGTGGTGCTGATGAAGGAAGTCGAGCCGCTCCTCTCGCCCGAAGCCCATGAGAAGGTGACGCGGCTGCTCTGCGAGGTGACGGCCTACGACCTCATGCAGGCGTTGCACATGGCCGGCCACGCCCGCGCAAAGACGAAGTTTCGCGGCTGACAAACAGCCGCAGGCGGATCATTCCTAACCCTGGTTCCCGAGAGGCGCAGCATGTCCAGTCAACCCAAGGCCCCCTTCTGGCTCGCGGTGTGGGCCGTGATTTTCGGTCTCGTCGGCCTCGCGGCCTGGCGGTCCGGCATGCTCGAGCAGTTTGGCCTCGGTCGCCCGGGCGCCGCAGGTCAGCGGCCCATGGCAGCCGGGGGCGGTG
>JBBAVQ010000275.1:0-4014 GCA_040397625.1 Pirellulales bacterium
GCTTATACAGGTGGAAAAATCCTGCCCGTAAAAGCCCAACGCCGTAAGGCGTGGGGCGCGGCCAAAACAGGGCACGTGTACCCACTGCCCGTGTCTTCACGATCGCGGCCGGTCCTGACCGTCCACGACGTACTCCACGACCCGCCGCAAATCGCCTTCGTCAAAAATGAGGCGCGTGCTGCCACCCCGCGACCAGCAGTAGCGGTGCGACAGACCTGCGGCCTTGAGCGCCCGCGTGGACCAGGCTTTGAGTTGTCCGAGAACAAGTTCCGGTCGCGTGCGAGCTGCCGTCACGACCACATGCACGTGCTGGATGCGGCACTGGCAGGCGTGGATGGTCCATTCACGGTGATGGCAGGCCACGTCGATCGCATCGTGTGCGAGGCGTCGCTGCACGGGCGACAGTGCCAGCGGGGGATCGGTCATGGCCCGCTCGACCGCGACGAGCAGCGTTTGACTGGCTGGACGAAAATCGCCACCGCGTTTCACCCAGCCGCGTGCATCACCGGGAAGCCACGATCCGTGGGTTGTCCACGTGAGGAAGTACGCGATCGGGCCCGAGTCGCGAACGCGACCGATTTCAGTAGCCATGTCGGGAGTGTACAAATATGCAGTACAACGGTCGAGGGTCGGATGGCGGCGTCTTCTCGACCGCGCCCGAGGCCTTACGGCCTTCGGCTTGTACGGACGGCCACAAACTGCCTGTACAAGCCCAACGCCGTGAGGCGTGGGGCGCGGCCAAAACAGACTCGGCATCCTCTCGACCGCGCCCGAGGCCTTACGGCCTTCGGCTTGTACGGGCGGGGGTCTTGGGGCCGGTGCGCGGGGGGCCGCGGCATCGCGTACACTTTCGGCATGACTGCTTCTGGATACGTGACCGACGTCGCCTACGTGCCGGGCTTCTATCCCCAGATGGCCCCGGTGACCCTGCGGCACGTGGCCGCGCTCAACGGCGTCTGCCCGCCCGCGACGGGCACGGCGTTTCGCTACCTCGAACTCGGCTGCGGCCTCGGCCGCTCCTTCACCACGCTCGCCGCGGCCAACCCGCAGGGCGAGTTCATCGGGGTGGACATCAACCCCGATCACACCGCGGCCGCCGCCCGCGACATCGCCGCTGGCGGGCTGGCCAACGCCCGCGTGATCACCGGCGACTTCGCGTCGCTGCCGGCCGATCTCGGCGAGTTTGACTTCATCGCCCTCCACGGCGTGTTCAGCTGGGTGGGGCCCGAGGTGCGGGAGCAGATCCTCGAGGTGGCCCGCCGGCATCTCGCCGCGGGCGGCCTCCTGCTCGTGAGCTACAACGCCATGCCCGGCTGGGCACATCTCCAGCCGATCCGCGGCATTCTCCGGCAGTACGCCGCGCTCCGGCAGGGTGACAGCACCCAGCGGGTTCGCGATGCGCTGGCATATCTCGTATTTCTTCGTGACCGGCAGGCGAAATACTTCCTCGATAACCCGCGGGCCTCGGCCTACCTCGACGCGCTCGTCACGCAGGACCTCCGCTACCTCGTCCACGAATACCTCAACGAACACTGGACGAGTTTTTATTTCGCCGAGGTCGCGGAGATGTTCGGCAGCGCGGGGCTCACGTTCGTGGGCAGTCAGCCCGTGCACACGAACTTCTGGGATCTCTGCGTGCGGCCCGAGTTTCAGGAGCTTTTTCGCACCACCCGCGATCGCCTGGTGACGGAGGCCCACAAGGATTTCTGTGCGAACACCGCGTTCCGCTGGGACATCTACGCGAAGTCGCCGCGGCCGCTCGGTGGCCTCGAGGGCCGGCTCGCCGCAATCGATGATCTGGAGTTTCGCGTCGCTCGCCCCGGCACGGTGCTTCCCTTCCAGTCGAATCTGGGCGTGGTGACAAGCACGGTGGACGGCCCGCTATACCAAGGACTGCTCGACGCCCTGGCCGCCGGCAGCCTGCCGCTGTCGAAGATCGTCGCGGATCCTCGGTTTGCGGCCACGCCACCTGCCGACCTGGCGCGGGCCGTCGATGCGGGTGTGGCCCTCGGCCTGCTCGACGTTTCAGCAGGACACGTGCCTGCCCCGAGCGAAGCAGACGATGGCGCCGTGACGATCCCGAGCAGCTTCAATCGCACGGTGGTCGAGGCCGACGCGCTCGGCGGCCGCGCCGTGGCATTGGCATGCGAGCGGACCGGGACGGGCCATGTGATCGGAGATCTCGACGCGGCGCTCCTGCACGAGACGGTGGCCGGCGGTCGTTCCGGGCTCGCCGACCGGCTCGCGGCGCGGCTGGCCGCCAGCGGACGGGCCTTGCAACGCGACGGCAAACGGGTGGACGATCCCGTGGAGCAGCGCACGCTCGTCGATACGGCCTGCGAGGCGTTTCTGAAGACAACGCTGCCACGACTCGCGGACCTCGGCGCTATCGCCGGATCGGGCCCCGCGTAGCGCCAGTGTTCACGCGGCTCACTCACGATCGCGGAGTGTCGTGGTGTGCCGAGGTCCAGTGAGATTCAGCCGTACGCCTTACGGCGTTACGCTTCCTGCGGGCGCAGAGCGGATAGGCAAGCTCAGGAAGCCCAATCGCGGAAGCGATGGGGGCACTGCCTGCAACGCTTCGATTACCTGATCGGGACGAGCGGCGGCGCCGCCGGCTCGTAGGGGGTGTCGGTCGCGCCGGTCACCGGCACCACCGGCTGCTGGGGCGTCGGCGGCTGCGGCGCGGGTTGCGGGGCCGCGGCCGGCTGAGGCAGTCTGGGGAATCCGCCGCTGGCCTGCACCGCCGACTGCTGCTGTGGCACTGGCTGCGCCACGGCCGCGGGCGCCGCGGCCACCGGTGGCGGCACGATTTGAGCGGCGGCCTGCGCCACCGACTGGCTGCGGGCGTTGAGGTCGTCGATCAGAAGTTTCACCTCTTCGTGATAGCCGAGGCCGCGGGCCGCGAAGACGTCGGCCGGCGTCACGCCGAACCGGCCGTAGAGCATGGCGTTGGCGTTGTTGTCGACCGAGAGATCGGCGCCGTTGATCGACACGCCGAGAAACAGCCCCCGGCTCCGCGCGTAAGAATAGATCTCTGCGCCGAGACGGGCGTCGGTGCCGGCGTTCGCCTGACGGCCGATGGGGCCAAGGGCCACCGAGGCGTCGGCACCGAGCGTCACCTTCTGGCCATTGAGGATGCCGTTCAGGCTCCGCGGCGTGGCGAAGATCAGCACGATGTCGGCCGACTGCACGCCCGCCTGGAAGCCGAGGCTGCCGCCTCCCATCGTCACCATCACCGGCGGACTCCAGGTGCGGTCGGGCCGGCGGACGAGGAGCACGCCCTTGCCGTAGTTGACGCCGAGGATGAAGCCCCCCTTGATCATGTCGGGGAAGATCGCCACGCCCTCGGCCTTGCCGAACATGGCTGGCGGAATCGACTCGATCGCCAGGCCGCTGAACTCGTCGAGCGTCTGCTTGGCGGAGTTGACGGTTTGGATCTCCGCCTGGCCGCTGGTCAGCTGGGTCTGGGCGGTGGCGGTGCCGGCGGCGAGGGCGAGGGCCGCGACGACGGCCGTGCGGCATGAAGTGAGGCGAAGACGCATAGCGAATCCTTTCGCGAGGGCCTGAGGGAACCCCCAAAGGGTATCCCACGCCCGTTTTCGCGTGAAAGCCCAACGCCGTAAGGCGTGGGGCGCGTCCAGGATGGGGCCGAGATCCTTCCCAACGCCGTAAGGCGTGGGGGGCGAGGCCAGGATGGGGCCGAGATCCTTCCCAACGCCGTGAGGCGTGGGGCGCGGCCAGAAACCGCGGCGTCTTCTCGACCGCGCCCGAGGCCTTACGGCCTTCGGCTTATACGGGCAGGCCCCGATGCCCGTAGACGGACAGGCCCCGATGCCCGTTTACGGGCGGGCGCCCCATGCCCGTCTACGGACAGGCCCCGATGAACGTTTACGGGCAGGCCCCGATGCCCGTCTACGGGCCGGCCCCCGATGCCCGTTTACGGGCGGCCACCCAGTTGCCCGTCGCGCTGCCCGTCGCGCTGCCCGTCGCGCTGCCCGTCGCGCTGCCCGT
>JBBAVQ010000276.1:0-3973 GCA_040397625.1 Pirellulales bacterium
TCGCCTGGGTCGGCAGCGCCTTCGCGATCGCGTCGATCGTGGGCATCTTCTTCTCCAGCCAGTTCGCCGACCGGACGTTCGCCGCCGAGAAGTTCATGGCCGCGAGCCACTTCATCGGGGGCCTGGCGATGCTCGGCATGTACTGGGCCAAGGATTTTCCGACGTTCTTCGGTCTGATGCTGGTGCACGCCCTGCTCTACGTGCCAACGATTTCCGTCTCCAACTCGATCGCCTTCACGCACATGAAGGATGCGCAGAAGGAGTTTGGAATCGTGAGGATGGGGGGCACCATCGGCTGGATCCTCGCCGCCTGGCCGCTGTTCTTTCTCCTCCAGGGCAAGGAGGGCGTCGCCGCCGTCACTGCCAGCCGCAACATCTTCCTCGTGGCCGGGGTCACCTCATTGGCCCTCGCTGTGTTCAGCCTGTTCCTGCCCCACACGCCACCGAAGCGCGCCGCCGCCGGGGATGGTGGGTTCGCCTGGCTGAAGGCGGCGAGGTTCCTCTCCAAGCCCTTCCTGCTGGTGCTGTTCGCCGTCACGTTCATCGATTCCATGATCCACAACGGGTATTTCCTGCTGGCGGGCAACTTCCTCGGCAGCAAGACCGTGGGCATCAAGCCGGAGTGGATCATGCCGGTGATGAGCATCGGCCAGGTGGCGGAGATCCTCACCATGGCGGTGCTGGGCGCCGTGCTGGCGAAGCTGGGCTGGAAGACGACGATGATCCTGGGAATCCTCGGGCATGCGGCCCGGTTCGCCGTCTTCGCCCTGATGCCGCAGAATCAGGCGATGATCATCGCGGTGCAGGTGCTCCACGGCATCTGCTATGCGTTCTTCTTCGCCACGCTCTACATTTTCATCGACGCGGCCTTTCCGAAGGACGTGCGATCGAGCGCCCAGAGCCTGTTCAACCTGCTCGTGCTGGGCCTCGGTGACTTGGCCGCGAAATGGTTTTTCATTCCGCTCCAGGGGCAGTTGACGGTGGATGGTCAGACCGACTACCGCAAGCTGTTTCTCGTGCCCTCGGCCATGGCCCTTGCGGCCGCGGTGCTCCTCCTGGTGGCCTTCTGGCCGCCCCGCTCCTTGGCCACGGCAGGCACGGCCGAGGATGATCTCGAGACCGAGTCGCCCACGATCACCTGATGCGTCGAGGGCGAGTGGTCCTGCCGCCTCAGGAAGCCTGATCGCGTTCGCGATGCAGATGTGGCATCGCGAACGCGGTGCCGGCAGCACGACTGGGCATCAGCAGTCGCGGCGCATCAGCAGGCGCGGGGTGCCAGCGAGTGGAGCCGATGGAGCGCGGTGTTGATCCGGCTCTTGACGGTGCCCACCGGGATGCCGAGGCGACTGGCGGCTTCCCGATGCTTGAGGCCCTGGCGGTAGACGAGGTCGAGCGTGCTGCGGAGCGGCTCCGGCAGAGAGGCCACCGCCTCCAGCACCCACGCGACCGTCTCGGCGTCCTGCATCATTTCCACGGAAGACCGCCCTTTGGCGGCGATCGTCTCGGCCAGTGAGCCCGACTCGGTCAGAGTGTCGGTGCGGCGGTCGAGGCTCACCATCCGATGGCGATGGTTGCGCCGGCGGGCGTCGATTGCCTGGTTGGTGGCGATCGCATAGAGCCAGGGGCGAAACCGGCTGCCGTCGGCGAACTGGTCGCTCTTCTGGTGGACGCGGAGAAACGTCGCCTGGAACACGTCCTCGGCCTGTTGTGCGTCGCCGAGGTAGCGGCGGAGATAGCCGTAGAGTTCTTTCTCGTAGCGGTGCACGAGCGTCTCGAAGGCGATGTCGTCGTCGTGGTCCTGAACCTTGCGGATCAGATCCTCGTCGGTCACGGTCTCGGTCTGGAATGCGGAGCACGTCATGGCCCGGCCCTCCTGCGGAACTGGTGGAGCCCGCGGGGCGTCGCGGCGGCGCCGGACTTCCCGAAGGCACCTTCCCCTACTGCACGATCCGTGCCAAATCTTGGAGAAATGCGCGGAATCCTCAAAACCGCGTAAATCGGCACGAAAAGCCAGGTCAGATGGTCGTGGGGCCACCGGTCGGGCTGTCAGAAGGTGTTTCACCCTGCAACACGGGTGTTGCATTTTGCAACGTTTGCAAGGGGCCGCGGTCCGGCCACCATGGCCTACGCGAGGGGGCTTCCTGGCACGGCCGCGGCCGACCGCTCGGTGGCCATGGGCAACGTTGCAGCCAGCCAGGCCTTGAATCCGCCCACGAGGTCGCGGGTGTTGGAGCGGCCGCGTTGCTGCAGCAGGCTCGCGGCGATGGCCGACCGGTAGCCGCCCTCGCAGTGGACCACCACCGGCCTCCCTGCGGGAATCTCGGCCAGCCGGTCCTCGAGGTGCGTGAGCGGGATGTTGAGGCTGCCGGCCACGTGGCCCCCGGCGTATTCGGCCGCGGTTCGCACGTCCACGACCACCGGCTTCGCGCCGAGGTCGGTCCGGCCGCCGTCGAGCCATTCGGCCAGTGCCGGCGCGGTGACCCGCTCCGTCTGCTCGACGAGGTCGTTCCGCTGGGCCAACGCGTTCATGCCGCCGGCGAGGTAGCCGGCCACGTTGTCGAGGCCGATCCGGCCCAGCCGCATCACCGCCTCCTCCTCGCCTCCCTCGTCAGCGATCACGACGATCGGTCGCTCGGTGGAGAGCATCGAGCCGGCCCAGGTCGCGTACTTCCCGCTCAGGGCGATGTTGAGGCTCCCCTTCAGGTGGCCTCCCTCGAAGTCGATGCCATCGCGGACATCCAGGATCTGGGCTCCTGCCTTCTGCATCGCCAGCAGTTCGTCGAGCGCGAGGCCCGTGAGCGTGGTCTTCATGGTGTCGTCGAGCGACGC
This sequence comes from Pirellulales bacterium, assembly GCA_040397625.1. GTDB lineage: Bacteria > Planctomycetota > Planctomycetia > Pirellulales > UBA1268 > QWPN01. The sequence continues at coordinate 2,830 of JBBAVQ010000276.1, forward strand.
CCGCTCCTTGCGATTGAGGATCGCGTCGTGGACGAAGTAGTCTGGCGTTTCCGGCTGATCGGCTGTCACGAGCGCCTTGAAAGCCTCGCGGCTCATCGGCTGGAGGGCGTAGTTGAACTTCTTCTGCTCGCCGATCGTCGAGACCGTCTCCTTCGAGAGGCTCTTGCCGCACATGCTGCCGGCGCCATGGGCTGGGTAGACGAGCGTGGCGTCGGGCAGCCTGACGAGTTTGGTGGTGATGCTGTCGTAGAGCATGTCGGCAAGTTCGTCGGCGGTCACGCCGATGCTTGCCATCAGGTCGGGCCGCCCGACGTCACCGATGAAGAGGGTGTCGCCGGTGAGCACCGCCAGCGGGGCCGTCGCCGACGCCGCAAGATCGTAGACCAGGATCGAGATGCCTTCGGGCGTGTGGCCGGGCGTTTCCATGATCTCGAGCCTCACGTCGCCGAACTCGACCGCATCGCCGTCCTTCATCGAGACGCACGCAAACTCCGCCTCCGCGCGGCGGCCGAGGTGGATCGTCGCCCCGGCGCGGTCGCGGAGCTCGATGTGGCCGGCGATGAAGTCGGCGTGAAAGTGCGTCAGGAAGACGTGCCGGATCGTGTAGCCGCCCGCCTCGGCGTCGGCGAGGTACTGAGCGACGTCGCGCTGGGGATCGACCACGGCCGCCGTCTTCGTCGTCTCGTCGGTGATCATGTACGAGGCGTGCGAGAGGCAGGCGAGGTAGTACTGCTGGATCTTCATGGCAGGGGCTCCGGGTGGGTGACGGAGGCGGGAAGGGCGGCCGGACCTGGGCTCAGGGGCCGACCACGGCGGGGAATCCGGCCCGCGTCAGGTCTGGATAGCCCGGCTTGAGGGGGCGGACGTCGTAGCCGGCGCGGCCGAGAATCCTGGCGGCCGTCAGACAGCGACCGCCGGCGAGGCAGTGCACGTAGACAATTTTGTCCTTCGGCAGCGTGCGGGCGAGTTGGTCCGGCGGCACGCCCCGCTCGAGCGTGCTCAGCGGCAGCGACACCGCGCCGGCGATGTGACCATCCTTCCATTCATCGGGCTCGCGGCAATCGACGAGCACGGCCTTCTGTTCGGCGACGCCCTGCTTGACGGCGTCGAGCGAATCTTTCGTGTGGTGGGCCGTGTTCTGGGC
>JBBAVQ010000277.1:0-3973 GCA_040397625.1 Pirellulales bacterium
AGCAGCACGCCGTCCACCCAGCTGTCGAGGCTGAAGGCGGCCGCGGAGAAGATGTCGCTGAGCTGCTGGACGGGCGAGCCCACGTCGGCCACGAAGCCGGCCGTGACCGCAAACGGGTCGGGAAGCGACGTGTCGAGGGTGGCCGAGAGGGCCAGGGCGCCGAGGCCCTCGCCGGTGCCGGAATCGCCGAGGCCGGTGATGTAGATCGGGAGGTTTGCGGAGAAGGCCGCGTCGGCCGTGACTACGCCCGCCGCCGAGAGCTTGAACTGGGCGGCGTCGGTGCCGGCCTTGTTGCCGAGCGAGATCGTGGCGAGCTGCTTGCCGGCATCGGCTGAGCCCAGCGAGATGCCGGCGATGCCGCCGACGCTGGCGGTAAGTGACACGCCAGGGCCGTCGTCGATCTCGGCCTCGAGGGAGATCGACGAGTTCGTGGTGTCGAAGAACGGTGCGGCCGTGGAGAGGTTCACGCCGAACCGGCCCGCCACTTCCCCGTCGATCTTGATGAAGATGCTGCCCGTGCCGCTCACGGAAAAGGGCGTGCCATCGCCGAGCGCGATCGCCTCGAGCGACACCGTCTCCGAGAGACCGGTGTAGGTGAGCTTCATGTCGAACACGAGGGCCTTGTTCGTGCTCGACGGGGCCGTGCCGAGGCTCGGCGTGACGTTCACCGACAGGCCAGGGACGGTCGGGAACAGCCCCTCGATCAAGTCGCCGAAGCCGTCGAGGCCGCCGAGGTCGAGGCCGTCGAGATTCAGGCCAGGGAGGACCAGGCCCGAGAGCCACGTCGCGTCTTTCGCATCGTCGAGAGTGAGAAGGCGACCAAAGGCGAGTCGGAAGTCGGTCAGGCCCGCCGACGTTGGCAGCGAGGAAAACACGAGGTTGCCCTCGGTCGCCCACGCGCGGAGGTCGCCGATGAAGGCGAGGTCGAAGCCCTCGGTGCCCGGCACCCAGCCCTCCCAGCGGACCATCAGGTCGTCGAGCGCCCAGGAGAGCCGCTGGAGCCGGTCGAAGCTCGGGAGCGTCGAGAGGCTGGGGAGCGCGATTTCGAGTTGGTTGAGGAAGGCCTGGCCGAGGCCGTTGAAGGTGCCAACCGCCCAGGTCCCCCCGGAGGGCCGGCCCAGGATTCCAGAGAGATCGAACGACGGCAGGCTGGCGAGGACGTCCGTGATGCCGAGCACGTCGCCGAGCGTGCGGCCGTCCCACGGGATCTCGATGTCCCAGAGATCGGAGGTGCTGAGGTAGTTGGCGAACATGTCGAGGAGCGCTGGCAGGTCGTCGACCGAGAAGTCGCCAAGGTTCTGCAGGGCCTGCTCGAGCTTCTGGCTCGGACTCACGTCGAAGGTCCATGAGCCCCCCGCAGCCCCGGCCTGCATGCGGATGTAGGGGATGTCGGGCGACGACGGCGTGGTGGCAAGCGGACTCGCCTGGTAGAGCGCGTCGTTGATCCCGAACACGCTCGACGCGAGGGTGTCGGGACGGACCTTCAGCTGGAAGATGCCGTCGAGCGTGGGCGCCGTCACTGCAAACGAGGCCAGGTCGGCCACGCCGCCGTCCATCTCAGCGAGATAGATCCGCCCGTCGTCGGCGAGGCCCGTGCCGGGATCGACCAGCTTGATCGCCACCGACGACGAGCCCTGCACCGCCCCTGCATAGACCGAGAGCGCGAGCGGGCCGAGCGAGGCCCCGGCCTCGAGCGCTCCTCCAAGCTTGATCGACAGCGAGGCGAGCGTGTCCTCCTTGACATAGATCCGGTCGCGGGGCGAATAGCTCTCGAGCGAGATGCCCTCGATCGTGCCGCCGGTGGTGGGCGGGGCGAGCAGACCGAGCGACACTGGCGCCAGCGAAACCTGCACCGTGTCGGTGGTGCCCACCTTCACCGTCACCGAAGGGCCCGCGATCGAGAAGGTCGAGCCCTTGGCGGCCGGGGTCGTCAGGTCGGTGGCCACGAGCCGGTTGTCGGAGAGTTTCACCGTGAGCTTGGAGGCGGAGGCGCTCGGGTTGAGCGCCGTGAGCAGGTCGCCGATCGTGGCGGTGCCCGGCGTCGAGTCGGTGCCCAGCCCGGCGATGCCGTCGAGGTCGAAGCCGAGCGTGGTGCCGTCGCGAAGCGTGAACGCCAGGTCGTTGCCGGTCACGAGCGCGTTCTTCGTGAGCCCCGCCCCGCCGTTGAGGGACGAGAGCAGCGAGGCGGACGTGAGCGTGGTCAGGCCGGCTGTGGAACGGATCGACACGCCCGCGGTGAGCGTGAACGCCGCCGTGAGGTCGACCGTGGCCGAGCCCCGGCCCGAGACGTCGAGCGGCAGGCTGCTCGGGGCGATCGATCCCGAGTCGAAGGAGGCCGTCGCCGACTCCGTGAACGACAGCGGCAGCCGCCACTCGATCGCATCGGTGGTGGAGTTCCAGGTGAGGCCCAGCGTGGCCGGGGCGACGCCGAGCTTCGTGGCGAGCCCGGAGATCACTTCGTCGACCGTGTCGAACGACCAGTTGCCGCTCGCGTCCTTGAGCACCGCGAGCACGCCGTTCACGTCGTCGAGCAGGCCCTCGCCGAACAGCGAGGTCAGCGACGTGTCGATGAGCGGGAGGTCGAAGTTGCGGCCGAGTTCCGGCACCCAGCGGCCGAGGTCGGAGAGGAAGGCCCCCAGGTCGGTGGCGGTGATGTCGGCCAGCTTCGAGAAGTCGAAGGCGGTCTTGCCGTCGGCGAGTTTGAGGCCCGGCAGCGTGAGGGCCAGCGATGACGGGTCGAAGAGGTCGCTCGCCTTGATGGTGATTTCCTGGGCCGAGCCCACCGCCTGCTGGAGGCCGCCCAGGCTCAGGGCGAATGGCACGCGGACCGAGAGCCCCGCGCCGGCCGCGGCGAGGCTGAAGAGCGAGCCGAGGTCGGCCGTGGCGGCGCCGTCGAGCTCGCCGAGGGCCACGACCCCGTCGCTCCCCTCCTGGAGATCGATCCGCACGCGGCTGTCGAGCGAGACGTCGAGGTCGGCGGGTCCGAGCTGCATGATGCCGAAGTTCGCCTCGACGTCCTGCACGGCCGACGCGCCCGTGGCGGCGGCCTGCGCGACCACGTCGAAGTTGTCGAACTTGATGAAGAAGCTCTGCTCGTTGGCGAGCCCGGGCGCGAGGTCGATGCCAAACTGCATCGTGCCGGAGTACCCGACGGAGACGGTCGTCTTCACATCGCCGAGCTTCAGGCCCTCGTCGAGCAGCGACGGCGTGGCGGTGGTCGAGGGCGCCTGGCCGAGGTTGAGCGTGTAGTTCGGCAGCGGCGTGCTGCCGACGAGCGGCACCGAGAACCAGAGCCGCGTCTGGTCGGCGAGGGTCTCGCGGACGGCGGTGACCGCGGAGATGGCGAGCACCGGGTCGGCGGCTGCGGCCGCCGTGAACGCGTTTTTGACATCGAGCACGGTGGTCGCGCCCGAGAGCGACGCGAGCCGCTCCGCGAGGCCGGTGCGGAGCTGATCGCCGATCGGCGAGAGGGTGCCGAGCGACTCGCCGAGTGCCGCAGCCTCGTCGCCGAACAGGCCCGTGGTCTGGATCTGGGTGAGCCGCTGCGCGAGGACGTCGATGCCTTGCACGAGCGCGGACGTCTGCGCCGCGGTGAGGGGATCGGTGTCGAGGGCCGGCGTCGTGCTGAGCACGAGCCGCTGTTCGAGCGTCTCGCCGCGGAGTCGCGCGCGACGTGGCTGAGATGCCTGACCGCTGCGTCGGCGGCGGTGTCGCGGAGACGCGGTGCGTCGTGCCATGGAGCCTCCTTCGTGGAGCGGCCAATGCGCAAGCCGCTCCTGCAGTAGGGCGAACAGGGAGTGAGTTGGGGACGTTCTTCCGCCCCGCCACCAACCGAGGGGCAGAATACCACCCTTGCGTTGCCGACAGCAATCGAAGGATTGCTGAGCTTTTTCGCATAGAAGTCCTGAATAATTCTCCCCCCCGCTTGGCCCCCATCGCTCACGCGATTGGGCTTCCTGAAGCCGCAGGAAGC
>JBBAVQ010000278.1:0-3956 GCA_040397625.1 Pirellulales bacterium
GACGCTCGCTGCGGCCCTCCGGGGCCTCCGCTCGCTCGATGCTGACTTCGCTCCGCCATCCATGGCTTCGCTCGTCAGCAACGCCGGCTCCCGGGCACGGGCAGCCCCTCGCCGCGACCTCTCGAAGTAGCACAGGTTTTCAACCTGTGTGCCTCCCCGGTCCTCGATGGCCTCGGGCTGCCACGCTCTCGCATCCAGTGCGGGCTGCTACGGCCGTTGGCCGACAATCGTGCCGAGACGCTCGCCCGCGACGGCCCGCTCGATGGTGCCTTCGCGGCGGTAGTTGAACACCAGGATCGGCATCCCATGCTCCATGCACTGCGAGATCGCCGTACCGTCCATGACCCGCAGGTTCTGCTGGATCACCTGCTGGTAGGTGAGTTCGTTGTAGAGGACGGCGTGGGGATTCTTCTCGGGATCGTCCGAGTACACGCCATCGACCCGCGTGGCCTTCATGAGGATGTCGGCGCCGAGTTCGAGGGCCCGCTGGGCGGCGGCCGTGTCGGTGGTCACGTAGGGGCTGCCAGTGCCCGCCGCGAGGATCACGATTCGCCCCTTCTCGAGGTGCCGTCGGGCACGACGGCGAATGTAGGGCTCGGCCACGCCGTCCATGCGGATCGCAGTCATCAGCCGCGTCTGGGCGCCGAGGCTCTCGAGCGCGTCTTGGAGGGCGAGGCCGTTGATCACGGTGGCGAGCATGCCCATGTAGTGGGCCGTCGCCTCCTGGATCGCGGCGTTGCCCGCCGTAAACGAGCCCCCGCGGAGGATGTTGCCGCCGCCGATGACGATGGCAAGCTGGGTGCCCTTCGATGCCGCCTGCACCGTCTGGCGGGCGATGTGGACCACCTCGTCCATCGAGATGCCCCGCTCGCCCTGCCTGGCGAAGCTTTCGCCCGAGAGTTTGAGGAGCACGCGTTTGTAGGAGGTCACGTCGCTCGGGGTACTCACAGCACACCTCGATCTTCGTTCCGCCTGCAATCCCTGGCGGCCCGGGAACGTTCAGCGGCCGAAGGTCCGCTGCAACGGGCGGAATCGATCCCGCCTCGTCAGCCGCCCAACTTCCAGTTTTCCACCGACTTCACCTCGAGCCCGGCCGCTTTCGCGAACTGGCCGACCGTCTGCTTGTCATCCTTCACGAACGGCTGCTCGAGGAGCACGCACTGGCTGAAGAAGTTCCGCAGCCGGCCTTCGATCATCTTGGCGATGATGTTCTCGGGCTTGCCCTCCTTGCGGGCAGCCTCGGAGAGGATCTCCCGCTCCTTGTCGACAACCGCCGGATCGAGGTCTTCCTTGCGGATCGCCTGCGGCGCGAGAGCCACCACGTGCATGGCGACGTCCTTGGCCACCTCGGCCGCCTGGGGGCCGGAGACGTTGCCGCTGATCTCGATCAGCGCCGCCTTCGAGCCGTCGTGGTGGGCGTAGCCGCCGCAGGCGCCGTCGATCCGCTTGATTCGCGAGAGCTCAAACACCTCCCGCATGCGGTTGAACAGTTCGTCCTTGAGTTCGCCAAGCGTGCGATCGGGATGCGAGAGGCTCTTCTGGGCGAGGAGATCGGCCGGCGTGGCGGCGCCCGGCCCGAGGGCCAGCGTCTTGGCGATGTCGTTGGCGAGATCCTTGAAGTCTTGGCTGCCGGCGACCGGCGGGCTCTCGCACTTGAACTCGATGATGGTGCCCACGCCCTTGGCGGGATCGGCATAGACGGCCAGGCGACCGCAGGAAGTCTCGCGGTCGGCCCGCATCGACTGGGTCTTGATGCCCTGCTTCCGCAGCCATTCGACGGCCTGATCGGTGTTGCCGCCGCACTCCATGAGCGCCTTCTTGCACTCCATCATCGGCAGGCCGGTCTTTTCTCTCAGGGCCATCACGGCGGCGGCGGTGATCTCAGCCATCGAAGAATCTCCTGAACGTGGTTCGGGAACGAAAGGCGTTGCTCTGACGGGCGTCCGCCACCGGCGGCTGCCCGCACGCTGGAGGCCGTCCGGGATCATCCAGACGACAGCCAGAGGTGATCGAAGGCAGGTCAGGCCTTGGGCTTCTGCGGCACCGATCGCTTGGCGACCATGGGGCGGGCCTTGGGCTTCGGCTTGCCCTCACCCTCGCCCTCAGCCCCCTCGGCCGACACCTGGGCCTCGGTGGCGGAATGCGACTTCCCCTCGAGGATCGCATCGGCCAGGCGAGCGGCGACCAGTTCGATCGATCGGATCGAGTCGTCGTTGCCGGGGATCGGCAGGTCGACCAGGTCGGGATCGCAGTCGGTGTCGATGAGCGCCACGGTCGTGATGCCCATCTTCCGGGCCTCGTTGACCGCGTTCTTCTCCTTCTTGGGATCGAACACGACGAGGCACTCGGGGAGCCGCGACAGCGTGCGAATGCCGCCGAGATTGCGGAGCATCTTGCGGTGCTCGCGACGGAGCGACGACTGCATCTTCTTGGAATATGAGCCGAACGCCTCCGACGGAATCAGCGTCTCGAGTTCCTCGAGGCGGGCGAGCCGGTTGCGGATGGTGCGGAAGTTTGTGAGCGTGCCGCCGAGCCAGCGGTCGCTGACGTAGGGCATGCCGCAGCGGGCCGCCTCGCGGGCCACCGCCTCAGCGCCCTGCCGCTTCGTGCCGACGAAGAGAATCAGGCTGCCGGTCGAGGAGACCTGCTTGAGGTATTTCTTGGCACGCAGCAGGCCGCGGATGGTTTCGCGGACGTCGATGATGTGGATGAGATTGCGGCGGCCATGGATGTAGGGCCGCATCTTCGGGTTCCACCGGCTGGCACGATGGCCAAAGTGGACGCCGGCTTCGATCAGTTCCTGGGCCAAAACGTTCGACACGCTTGCACGCTCGCTGGGATCGCGGGGACGGAAAACAGGGGATAGGGGCCGCACGGTGCGGAGCACCGCAAACTATCGGCTTTTTTCGGCCCATGTCAACGTGCGTCGATGGCCGGCGGTCCGGAGGGGGGTTCCGAGGGCCTGTCAGGGCCCTGCGGGCCGAGCGAGGCTTGAATGCGTGGGTTTCGGCTTACTAGACTCCGCCCTGCCCCGCAGCGACGGCTTCGTCCGCCGAACCGCCTGCCCGTCCCGGCCCGGAATCCGTCGCGAGCCACCCATGCGTCACGTTCTCTCCGCCACCGTCCAGAACGTGCCCGGCGTGCTCGCCCACGTGTCGGGCATGCTGGCCTCCCGGGGCTACAACATCGACAGCCTCGCCGTCGGCGAGACCGAAGACCCGCGGTTCTCGCGGATGACGTTCGTGCTTCGCGGTGATGACCGGGTGCTCGATCAGGTGCGCCGTCAGCTCGAAAAGATCGTCACCGTCGTTCGGGTCGACGACATCAGCAGCCGCAACTACGTGGAGCGGGACCTGATGCTCATCAAGATCGCGGCCGTGCCTGGCCCGGCCCGCACCGAGGTCAAGGAACTCGCGGAGATCTTCCGTGGCCGGATCGTCGACGTCGCTGCCGACAGCGTGATCGTCGAGATCTCCGGCACCGAGAAGAAGCTCGAAGGCTTCATCGAACTCATGCGGCCCAAGGGCATCATCGAACTCGTCCGCACCGGCCGGATCGCGATGGTGCGGGGAAGCCCGCCGACCCGCGAACTCACCGAGGCCGCCGACGGCGCCCGCGCGGCCGACACGGCTCCAGGTGAGTCGCTCGCCTGACGTCTTTTTTCGCGATCCACGATTTACGTCTGCATACCCGTCCGCATCACCACCCCCGGAGCGATCCCTTGGCCGCCACGATCTACTACGACGCCGACGCCGATCTCAAGGCCCTCGAGGGCAAGACCATCGCCATCATCGGTTATGGCTCGCAGGGCCACGCCCAGGCGCAGAACCTCCGCGACAGCGGGCTGAAGGTGGTCGTCGCCCAGCGTCCGGGCGGCCCCAACTACGACCTCGCCAAGAAGCACGGCTTCGAGCCGATGAGCGTGGAGGACGCGGTCAAGCAGGCCGACGTGATCA
>JBBAVQ010000279.1:0-3915 GCA_040397625.1 Pirellulales bacterium
GTCGTCCACGGCGGCGGCAAGGCGATCAGCCGGGCGATGGACGAGGCCGGCATCGAGCCGAAGTGGGTGCAGGGCCGCCGCTACACCGACGACGCCACGCTCGCGATCGTCGAGAAGGTGCTTGCCACCGAACTCAACCACGAACTCGTGGCCAAGCTCGAGGAGTATGGCGGTCGGGCAATGTCGCTCAACTTCCTCTCCACCAACGTGCTCTTCGGCGAGCGGCTGGCACTCGACGGCCCGAATGGCGAAACGCTCGACCTCGGACACGTCGGCGAGGTCACGAAGGTAGATCGGCTCACGATCGACAATCTCATGTACGCCGGCCAGGTGCCGGTGATCCCCTCGCTGGCCATGGGCCCCGATGGCCAGAAGCTCAACGTCAACGCCGACACCGCTGCCACGGCCGTCGCCGCCGCGATCGGCGCCGAGAAACTGGTGGTGCTCTCCGACATTCCCGGCGTGCTCCGCGATGTCAACGACCCTGAGAGCCTGATCCCGCACATCACCGCCGCCGAAGCCCGGAAGATGATCGCCGACGGCACGATCGCGGGCGGCATGATCCCCAAGATCGAAGGCTGCCTCGACACGCTCGCCCAGGGCGTGAAGAAGATCCACATCATCGACGGCCGGCTGCGACACTCGCTCCTGCTCGAGATCTACACCACCAGCGGCGTCGGCACGGAGCTCGTCCGCGACGAGTCGCTCGCACCTCGCAAGCCTGCCGGCAAGCGGTAGTCACCTTCGTCCTGTTCCCGTCACGGGAGGTTTCCCCATGGCCACGATTGATTCCGCCTCGCCCGCCGTCGGGCCGAAGACCCGCCGCGTGATCGACACGTTCGACCGCTACGTCGTTCCCAACTACCGGAGATTCCCCATCTGCCTCGTGAAAGGGGAGGGCTCGCGGGTCTGGGACGCCGAGGGACGCGAGTATCTCGACCTCTTTCCGGGCTGGGGATGCAACCTCCTCGGCCACTGCCCCGGGCCGGTCGTGAAGGCCGTGCAGGAGCAGGTGGCGAGGCTGATCCACGTGCCCAACACCTGGTACACCGAGCCCCAGGGCGAGTGGGCGAAACTGCTCGCCGAGCGGTCGTTCGGCGGCCAGGCCTTCTTCTGCAACTCCGGCACCGAGGCCAACGAGGCGGCGATCAAGCTCGTCCGGCTCCGCAGCAACGGTGAGAAGTACAAGATCGTCACGTTTCAGGGGGGCTTTCACGGCCGCACCATGGGGAGCGTGACGGCGACCGCCCAGCCCAAATACCACGAGGGCCTCGGGCCGATGCTGGCCGGCTTCCAGTACGCCCCGCACGGCGACCTCGCCGCCGTCGAGAAGTTGATCGACGACCGCACCGGCGGCATCCTCATCGAGCCCATCCTGGGCGAGGGAGGGGTGGTGCCGGCGCCGCCCGGATTCCTCGAGGGCCTGCGGCGGATCTGCGACGAGCGCGACCTGCTGCTGGTGTTCGACGAGGTGCAGTGCGGCTGCGGCCGCACCGGGAAGTGGTTCGGCTACCAGCACTTCGGCGTCACGCCCGACGTAATCACGCTCGCCAAGAGCCTCTGCGCCGGCATCGCTGGTGGCGCGATGCTCACCACCGTCGAGCTCGCCAAGCACCTCCGGCCCGGCATGCACGCCGCCACGTTCGGCGGCAATCCGATCGCCGCCGCTGCCGGCGTGGCCGCGATCCGGATGATCGAAGACGAGGGGCTACTCGAGCACGTCGATCGGGCGGCCGAGGGTTTCCGCACGCGGCTGCTCGCCCTCAAGGAGTCGTGCGACGCGGTCCGCGACGTCCGCGTGATGGGCATGATGATCGGCGTCGAGCTCTCGATCGACGGGGCGGCCGTGGTGCAGGCCTGCCTCGACCGCAACCTGCTCGTCAACGCCACGCAGGGCCGGGTGATCCGCCTGCTGCCCGCGATGACGGTATCGCAGGCCGAGGTCGAGGAGGGCTGCGAGAAGCTCGCCGAGGCGATCCGCGAGGTGGCCGCCCGTGGCACCGCATGACGAGGGATCCATGTCGATCCGGCACCTGATCGTTCCCGAAGACCTGACCGCGGCCGAAATCGAGGCTGTGTTCGCAATCTCGCGCGACCTGCAAGAGAAGTTCGCCGCCGGCCGTCGCGACGCGCTGTTGCCGGGCCGCGTGCTGGCCCTTGTGTTCGAAAAGCAGAGCCTGCGGACCCGCGTCAGCTTCCAGGCGGCGATGACCCACCTCGGCGGCTCGAGCCTGTTCCTCGGAGCCGACACCGGCTTCGCCTCGTCACGGGAGAGCATCGCCGACTTTGGCCGGGTGCTCAGTGAATATGTCGATGCAATCGTCTGCCGCTCGAAGGCCCACGAGACGATCCAGCGGCTCGCGGAGGTGTCGAGCGTGCCGGTGATCAACGGCCTCTCCGACGAATCCCATCCCTGTCAGGCGCTCGCCGACATCTACACGCTCCGGCAGGAGGTCGGCCGCGTGAATGGCCTCACGATGGCCTTCGTGGGCGATGGCAACAACGTGGCGAAGTCGCTGGCGGTGGTCTGCGGCCTGCTCGGCATGAAGTTCGTGCTCGCCGCGCCGGAAAAGTATCAGTTCGACGCGGCGTTCCGCCAGCACCTGAAAAAGATCCTTCCGGCCGCCGAAATCAAGGAGACAACCGACCCAGTGGCCGCGGTGAAGAGCGCGGCGGTGGTCTACACCGACGTCTGGACCAGCATGGGCCAGGAGGCCGAGCGGCAGGAGCGGCTGAAAGCCTTCGCACCCTACCAGGTGAACGCCGCGCTGATGGCCCACTGCCCGAATGCGCTGTTCATGCACTGCCTCCCGGCCCGCCGTGGCGAGGAGGTGACCGACGAGGTGATCGACGGCGAGCGGAGCGTGGTGGTGACACAGGCCGCGAACCGCATGCACGTCCAGAAGGGCCTGATCGCCTGGCTCCTGGGCCACGCGTAACGCAACGAGTGAGCGGATAACCGGTACCGGTCCGGCGGTGCTCAGCGAAGTGTTGTCGTATCGCCAGCCTGCCTGCGGGACTAATCGCCCTCGCTTCGCTGTTTCCTGCGTTCAGCCATGGCTGCCGTTTCGCCTACGGGCCGCCCGCTTCCGAGTTGCTTCCCGACAGAGTCATGACGACGCGAAAGCCGACGTCATGGCTCTGGGCAGTTGGATCAAGCCAACTGCGACTCGCCGACTGGCAGAACCTGGCCACGTCGCCCCAGCCACCCCCGCGAAGAACCCGGCGAGAGCCCTCGGGCGGCCCTTGTGGGTCGGTCACCGGGCCATCCGGCGCGTCGCCATGCCAGTCACTGCACCACTCGCTCACATTTCCATGCATGTCAAACAGCTCCCACTGATTGGGACCCTTTCGCCCCACCGGGTGCGTCTGATCGCCGGCGTTTCCGTTTGACCATGCGTGAACCGCCAGCTGCGACTCATCGTCACCGAAGGCGTATTTCGTCGCTGTCCCCGCCCGACACGCATACTCCCATTCCGCCGCAGTCGGCAGACGATACGCACGGCCGGCCTTCAGTTCCTCTGGGATCTCCGAAAGTCGACGGCAGAAGTCCACCGCGTCGTCCCAACTCACCTGCTCCACAGGCAGATCGTCGTACTTCCATTTGCTCGGCACAGACCCCATGACCTGGCGCCACTGGGAGTTTGTCACCTCACACACGCCGACATAAAACGGCTTGGTCAGAGTAACTTCGCTTCCCATCCGAAACGTTCCCGCCGGAACAAGCTTCAGCCTCATACCGATCGAGTTCTGAATGGGCGGATACTTCGCAAATAGTGATGGTGGTAATGACTCCATCTCAGATGGCGACAGGCCTGCATACACCTGCGGCGACAACTGGTTCAAAAACTCCACTGGCAGACTGGATAGCACGGCCGTGCGCCGCAACCGTGAGTTTGCCGGATCCTCGAGCCC
>JBBAVQ010000280.1:0-1476 GCA_040397625.1 Pirellulales bacterium
CCCAATCGCGTAAGCGATGGGGGCCGGGGTGACGTCGGGCACGGGGCAGCCGTACCGCTTACGCGGTTACGCTTCCTGGGGGCCGTACGCCTGACGGCGTTACGCTTGCTGCGGCTTCAGGAAGCCCAATCGCGTAAGCGATGGGGGCCGCGGCCGAGGAAAAGGTGCCAGTCACCAAATCTTGGTGAAATCGCGCCTTATCCAGTATTGGTGGCTGGCGGCTTGTCGCTCTATCCTCCCCCACGCGTGGGCAGTCGGCCGACGCAGTTCTCGCCGAGCCCACCCACGAGGTCTGTCGCATGAAACGCCGCCCTGCCGCCGCGATCGTCTGTTTGCTCGTCGCCGCCGCCACGCTCCAGGTCGTCGCAGTTCATGCCGCCCCGATCAACGGGCTCGTCATCTTTGGCGACAGTCTGTCGGATCCCGGAAACAACGCGATCGCGATGGGATCGACGGCGTCGCCGACGTTCAATGTCACCCTGCAGAGCGAGATCACGTCCAACGCGTTCATCCCGACGTATCCCTACGCCACGTCGCTCCAGTACAGCAACGGCAACGTCTGGGCGTATCAGTTCGCGACGATGCTGGGATTGTCGTCCCAGGTGGCTGGCCCAGTGCTCGGCGGAGGAGTCGGGGCGAACTACGCCAGCGGCGGCGCGGCGACGGGCCCGCTGAACAGCGGCAGCATTCCTCCAAACCTGCTCACGCAGGCGGCGTCCTACATCTCAGGCCTGGGGTCGGCTGCGGCTCCGGCTGACAGCCTCTACGTGGTGGCGGGCGGCGGCAACAACGCCCGCGACGCCCTGGCTGAGATCGCCGGCGGCGCCGATCCCACGGCAACCATCACCGCGACCGCGCTGCAGTTCGCGACCGATATCGGCAACATCGTTGACTCCTTGCAGGGCAAGGGCGCGGTGAACATCGCTGTGTGGGACGTTCCCAACATGGGCCTCGCGCCCGCGATCGCCGCCAATGGGCCTACGGCGGTGTATCTGGGGACCACGCTCGCGCAGTCGATGAACAACGCCCTGGCGAATCGCCTCGCGAGCGAGATCGGCGTGCAGATCTTCGACTTGTACAGTCTGGTGACAGCGGTGAACGCGAATCCGGCCGCCTACGGCCTCGTCAACGCCAGCGATGCTGCGGGGGCCATTCCGGGTGCGGATCCGTCGCAGTATTTGTGCTGGGACGGCATCCATCCCACCGCGGCCGGGCACACCATCCTCGCCCAGTCGATGTACTCCGCGGTGGTGCCCGAGCCCTCGAGCTGCCTCCTCGTCATCGCTGGCCTGGTGCCCGCCGTGGCGGCGGTTCGCCGCCGGTCGATTCGCTGCTGACGGCGGATGGGTTTCGTGGTGTTTCGTCCAAGCCCAACGCCGTGAGGCGTGGGGCGAATCGGCAACAGACGCCGCACTGAGAGAGGGACACCCGCGGCCTTACGGCCGGTCGGCTTGAAGCAGTGTCTTGCGTGGGGGG
>JBBAVQ010000280.1:1576-3911 GCA_040397625.1 Pirellulales bacterium
GGCGAACGCTTTGGGCCGGTGCCGTGGGCGAAGGTGCGGGCACTCGCCGAGCAGGGCTGGCTCATGCCTGGCGACCTCGTCTGGACGCCCGACATGCCCGACTGGCAGCCGGCGGCGAGCGTGAAAGGGCTGTTCAAGAACTCGCTCGTCGAGTCGTTGGGGTCGGCAGTTGATGGCGTGATCCCGGGGATTCGGCCCTTTGCGGCCGACCCCGATTCGACCACTGTGGGCGGTCGAGGTCGCGGCCTGGAATCACCCTTCGGCCCTGACTTCTTCGAGCACCTCGCGCCACGGCATCTGGTGGCCGGGTGTGGGGCCTTCGTGGCGGCGCTCGGGATCGCGTTTACGGCGATCTCGCCCTCGTCGCTCGGGCTGGCGTTTACACTCGGCGGCCTCGCGCTGGCAGCCGCAGGCATGTATTCGGAAGTGGGCACGCTGCTCGCCCAGGCGGTGGCCAATGTGGCAAAGACGCGAAGCGAAGCGGCGGAGCGGCGGCTTGAGATGCGGCGGCTGGCCGTGGAGCAGAAGAAGCTCGAAGTGGAGGCGGCGCGGCTGGCGGCGGAGAAGGACGCCCGCGAGCGGCCGGTGCCTGCGCCGCCACCTCCAGTGCCTCCAGCGGAGCGTGTGGCCGCGCGGCCGATGCCGGAAGCGGGGGCCGGCGAGCCGCGGCTGGTGCCGGCGGGGCATTACGGGCCTGGTGAGCACGTGACGGTGATCAACCATCCGCCGGTGCAGCGATGGAGCCCGGCGCTGGCGGCGGTGCTGAGCTTTCTCGTGCCGGGGCTCGGGCAGCTCTACAAGGGTCAGTTCATCAACGGGATCGTGTGGTTCTTCCTGGTGGGCGTCGGCTATCTCGCGCTCATCCTGCCCGGCATGCTCCTGCACTTCTTCTGCATCGTGGGCGCGGCGAGCGGCAACCCGTGGACACCGGGCCGCACGGAGGTGGTGCGGCGGTAAGGCGAGCGGGACCATGGTGGTTTCCGGGCTGGTTGACGTTGAAAATAAACACCTGTACACTCATCGAGAATGAGGTCGTTCGGGTGCTTCAGACGGAGGTCTCGACCATGAATGCCGAAGCCGTTCGTGCGATGCTGCGGCGGCAGCCGTTCGCCCCGTTTGCGATCGTGATGTCGAGTGGCGAACGTCACATCGTGAAGCATCCCGAGTGCCTTGCCATGACGCCCAACCGGTTGGTCGTGGTCGATCCCGATACCGAGGCCTTCGCCGTGCTTGCTATGCTGCACGTCGCTGAGCTTCAGGGGCTCGAGCGGCAGTCGGCCTGAGCGCGGAGCACGTATGAACGTCGAACGAGTGAAGTATGTGATCTGGGCCGCCGACATGGATCGGGCCGTGCGGTTTTGGCGCGACACGTTCGACGGCCGGCTGCTCAAGCAGAACTCCGTGATCGCGGAGGTGGAGATCGCCGGCGCCGTGATCGGCATCCATTCCGGCGGCGAGGGCAAACGTACCTGGACAGGCATTAGCCTCCAGGTGGCCGACGTGATCTCGGGCGGTCACGCGGTGAAGGCCGCCGGCGGCACGCTCACCAAGGAGCCCGAGCCCGAAAACGGTGAGCCGCCCCACCTCGCGATGTGCATCGACACCGACGGCAACGAGTTCATGCTCACCCGCAAACGCGGGTGAGCGGCGGTTACTCGCCGATCACTTTCACAAGCTGCCGCTTCCAGACGGTGTCGCCGTCCTTGATCGTTTCCTCCACGCGGATCGTCTCGATCGTGGCCGGCGGTACGGTGAGCGGATTGGCCGAGAGAATCGCGAAATCGGCCGCCTTGCCCACCTCGATCGAGCCCTTCTTCGACTCCTCGCCGTAGAGTCGGGCGCCGTCGATCGTGATCGCCTCCAGGGCCTGCAGCGGTGTGATCCGCTCGTCGGCTCCAATTGTCTGGCCCGACCGCGAGATGCGGTTGACCGCCGTGTGGATTGTGAAGATCTGGTCGAGCGGCGCGACGTTGAAGTCGGTGTGGTTCGCGGGCCGTAATCCAAGCGCCCGAGCCGACTTCATCGGGCTGATAAAGTCGGCCTGCGACCGGCCCCGGTTGGCCACGTGCGTGTCGCCGAAATAGAAGCAGTGGATCGTGAAGAACGAGGGCGTGATGCTCCAGGCTTTGTATTTCTCCAGCTGGTCGCGGCGGATGAACTGGGAGTGAACGCCGACCGTGCCGCGGGGCTTGGCGGGATCGTCTCCCGAGGCGAAGCGGTGGGCCTCCAGCAGTGCGTCGATGGCTGCGTCGCCGTTGCAGTGCACGAAGAGCGTGGCCCCGCCGTCGTAGACCTTCTTCACCCACTCGTTGAGCACGGGCTGCGGAAACGAGAG
>JBBAVQ010000281.1:0-3903 GCA_040397625.1 Pirellulales bacterium
CTTTCCCTTGAGTCGCGGGATCGCGTCGAGCTCGGCACCTTTGAGGTTCGACCAGCTAAATCCCGGAAAGGCAACGGGCATGTAGTCGAGGCCCTGGTCGCGGCACCAGGCAAGGTCGGCCTCCCATACCTCAGCTCCGTGCTGCTCCGCCTGGTCCGGCGTGTGGTATCGGCCCACCGTCCACGGGCTGACCACGTCGGCGCGTTTGATGACGTCGTGCAGGAGTGGCTCGGCGACGGCGTCGCGGTCGAGCGTCCGCCAGCCTGTCGGCACCCCAAGCATGACGGTGCAGCCGTCACGCTTCAGAAACTCCACGAGTGGACCGCACTCCGCGACGGTGTAGTCGCGATCGCGGTTGAAGCCGACGCCCCAGACCACCACCACCGGCCGACCGCGATGCCGGAGGTAGGCGGGATCATCGCACACCCGCATACGGGTCCGGAGTTCCCGCCAGTCGTCCATCACCACCGACATGCTGTTGGGGCCAAGCCCGCTGAGGTCATACATCACCGCGTAGGTTCGGCCGAACCGGTTGGCGCCCTCGCGGCAGTGGTCAAGGACGACGTTGGTGTGCCGGAGGTGATTCGCGTGGATGAGCCCAGTCGCGAACCGCTGCACCATCACGCCGTCGATCCCATGCTCGCGCATCCACCGGAAGTGCCGCAGCACGGTCGCCTGCTTGAAGGAACTGAACACCTCCACAGGCTTGCCGGCAACGCTGCGGAGGTCGGTCGCGAACCGCTCGTCGGGGCCATACTCGGACATGTCGGGCCAGAGATCGATCCGGGCGTTGCCCGGCCGGGGCGTCTGCTTGTCTTTCGTCCAATGGCGAAACCCGAGGTCTGCGCCGTCGCCCTCGGCGTTGAACCAGCCCTGGTAGCCGCAGAGCACCTTGCCGACCATCGATGAGGGATCGATCTCGCGAACGCTGTCGCCCGCGTACGGATGGAGCGTCTGCTCGTAGACGGCATGAATTTCATCTGAAGACGTGCGGCGGCCGAGCATCACGGGAGCCACCCGATACCGCCGCTGTCCGTCGGCATTCGTCAACGACAGGGCGATCACGGACGTGCTGTCGCGCTGCTCCACGCCAGGGCTCGCGGCCGATCCAGAGGTGACGGTCACCGCCGCTACCACCATGACGACCACCACGAGCAACAGCATCAGCGACTTCATGACGGACACATGGCTCAGGGTGGCGGGAGCGTACAGCGTATCCAGAATGTGCGCCGCGCGTGTGCGGGCAGGCATAGGATTCCAAGATTCCGGTCGCGTGAGCGATGGGAAGCCGCCGGCGGACATGTCCCCACCCGTTTCATGAAGGGAGTTACTGTCGCGCTGTCAGCAGTGCGGCTTCGTTGTGCGGGCCAGCATCACGGATCACGGCGCGAGAAGATCACGCAGGCAGCGATCAGAAACGCGGCCGTGTGCGCGAGCGTGAGGCCGATGCCGCGGGCCCACGTGAAATCGGGGCTCTCCATCAGCTGCCGGAGCCGTCCACCCACGGCGAAGTTGCGCATCAGCTGCCGGTCCACCATCGTGTCGAGATCCTCGCTGTGAGGCAGCACCACATAGATCGCCTCCACGACGCGGGCCACCGTGGTGGTGTGAAAAGGGGTGCGTGGCGACGAGGACTGGTCGCGGCGTGCGGGCTGCGGTCTCGGACGCAAGGCATCGGCCACGCTCACCGGCCGCGGCTTGTCGGCGGTCTCCTCGCGAATCCGGCTGGCGACCACTTGCAGGTGCATCAGGCCCACGATGAAGAGCACGGCCCAGTAGGCGACCGTCACGAGCATCGCCGCGACGGCGCTTCGCGTGACCACGCCGGTGAACACGCTCACGCTCAACAACAGCGCAAAGAAGAGCAGCAGGCTCGGCAGCGCCAGAATGATCCCCGGCGACCAGAGGCCGGTGAGCAGGCCTGTCACGAGCCAGGTGGCCAGGACCAAGAGCCCCAGCAGGGCGGCCACGAAGAGCAGGGCGGCCACATACGTGAACACGATCAGTTGCCAGCGGGGCAGTGGCCGCACGAGCAGCAGTTCGAGCGTGCCCTTGCGAATCATGGTGGGCACGAAGGCGGCGGTGACCACCACGCTCACGAGCAGGAGGATCGTGCCACCGATGCCGTTGGAGAGGAGTTTCTGGAGAATGAACACCTCGAGCCCGAGCGGCGCGCCTTCCGGGCGGGTGAGTTCGAGGCTGTCGCCAAACAGCGAGAAGCGGTGGGGCCAGAGGATGCGAAGATCGGGGCCGGGATCGACCGTGAGCTCCCAGGTCTGGCTGCCCACGGCGGCGGCCATGCCGGTGGTCGTCTCGCGGATTTCGCGAATCGTCCAGAGGCGGCCGTCCGGGATCTCGCCAAAACGGCTTGCGATCTCGTCGGCCGTTGCGAGGCTTCCCACGACGGGCACGACGTTTCGCGAGAGCGTCACCGACCACGTCGTGTCTGGGCCGTCGGCCGTGGTATCGGGAACGGGCTCCGCGCTCGTGATCATCGACAGCGAGCCGTCGAGCCTGCCGGCGACGTCGGCCAGCGAGTCTTTCGTCAGGTCGATGCCGGTCATGTCGGCCGAGAGTGCCCGGGCCGCGAGATCGAGGTAGCGGCGGCCCGCGCTGAGCGGCTCCACGCGAGCGGAGAGCGCCACGGCGAAGAGCCCCACGATCGCCGCCAGCAGCAGCCAGAGGATTCGGGCGTCGCGAAACGCCAGCCACGCATCGCGGAGCATGGCGGCGAACGACCGGAGCGGGCCCGGCCGGCAGGACGGCTCGCGCATGCCGGTATCAGCGGGCTCGTTCATGAGGAAGGCCCGCCGGAATCGGCCAGTTGCAGATAGATCTCCTCCAGCGTGCCGCGCTCGCGTTCCAGATGCCGCAGGAGGAGGCCGCGGCCGCGGGCCTCGTCGAGAAACCGATCGATGCCGTCGGCCGAATTGAGCGTGAGCCGCCAGAGGCCGGCGGTGCCGGAGGGAACGACCCGCGCCGACTGCCAGGTGTGGTCGCTCGGCACAGTCCCGTCGAATCCGACGAGCCACGTCGATTTGTCGCCGACCACTTCGGGGACGGTGCCTGTGAGGGCCACGCGCCCCTTCTTGAGGATGGCCACGCGGTCGCAGAGCTGCTCCACCTCGCCGAGCAGGTGGCTGTTAATAAAGATCGTGACCCCGCGGGCCCGCTCGGCGAGCAGGAGGTCGCGGATCTGCTTGCGGCCCACCGGATCGACGCCGTCGGTTGGCTCGTCGAGAAAGAGCACGCTGGGCCGATGCAGCAGCGCCTGTGCCAGCCCCAGCCGCTGCTTCATCCCCTTGGAGTAGCCGCGGATGCGGAGCCTTTCCCGGCCGGCGAGGCCAAGCAGGTCAAGCAGCTCGGCTGCCCGGTGGCGTCGCTCCCGTCGTGCAAGACCCTGCAGGCCCCCGTAGACGTCGAGCAGGCTTGGTCCGGTGTGATATTCGGGGAGGCGATGATCCTCCGGGAGGTAGCCCACGTCGCGGCGTGCCTCGACGCTCCCCACCGGTCGCCCCAGGAGGTGTGCCGATCCCGACGTGGGGGCCAGCATGCCGAGGAGGATCTTGATGAGCGTCGTCTTTCCGGCGCCGTTTTGGCCGAGCAGGCCGAAGACGCTTGCCCGCTCGACGTCGAGGCTCACGCCGCCCAGGGCGTGAAGCGGCCCGTAGTGCTTTTGCAGGAGGCGGACCGAGACGACGTGTTCGATTGCTGTCATCGCCGTGGCGGAAAGCGCGCTGAGTACAAAAACAAAGCAGGAAGAAGGCCCCAGATTCTGCGTCAGCCGCGTGCATCCGTCGAGTCGAGGAAGGAATCCTCACGGAAGAGCAGCGAGGGGCTGCCCGTGCCCCGGGAGCCGGCGTTGCTGACGAGCGCAGCCAGGGATGGCGGAGCGAAGTCAGC
>JBBAVQ010000282.1:0-3900 GCA_040397625.1 Pirellulales bacterium
CACCATCCGCCAGGCAAGGCAGGCGAGCCCTGCAAACGCCATGGCGGTCGTGCCGGGCTCGGGTACGGCGGCGATGCTCGGCGCGGGTGCGTTGAAGGGGCCGGCGTTGAACAGTCCCAACGACATGAAATCCGCGATGTCGAGGATGTCCACAGCGTTGTCGTAGTTGAAATCGCCTTCACCCCAGGTCGCCGACACCCCAGAGTTGAACTTACCGCCGGCCATCACGTTGGCGACGTCGAGGATGTCCACACTGCGGTCGAGATTCGTGTCTCCCGGCGCGGCATACGCAAACGTCATCGAGCCATCGCCATGGTCGAGCCATCCCACGGTCCGGGCGCCGCCGCTGGCGGCCGCTGCAGTCGATGTGATGCCTGCCGTGCCGTTCCACGAGCCATCACCCCGACCTGCGCGAAGGGCCGCCAGCAGGTCGTTCTTGCTCAGTCCCGCAGACACGGTGATCGATCCGTCGCCGACGTCGGTCAATCCGCCAGCGAGCGGGGCCAAACTCCCGACAACGCTCCCGAGCGCAGGCGACACGGTGAGGGTGCCTCCGGAAAGGGGTACGAGGCGACTCGAGCCAAACGCGGCGCTGCTCGCGATTTGAAGTCGCCCTCTCTGCACGATCACCTGGCCTCGCTGCGTGCTCGCCCGATCGACCACGAGCGTGCCGGCACCCTTCTTCAGGAGCGGCGTGGTGCCCGAGAAAATCGCATACCCCGCCTGGCTCTGGGTCTGCACACCGCTGCTGACGTCGATCGTGATCACGGAGCGATCCACGGTGAGCTCGTACACCAGCCCGGGCTGGCGAAAGTAGAACGGGGTCGGATCGGTGGTGCTGGTCGGGGCCTCCATGGCCGAGATGTCCCAGCCGACGGATGTGGTTCCGAGGTCACGGTCGGCATTGAGCCGCACCTGCAGGAAGCTGCCGCCGGCGTAATCGGGTCGCGACTCGTAGAAGGTCCGGAGATAGCCTGCGAGCAGCCCGGCGGCGCTGTCGTCGGAGAACGTGCGAGACAGGTGAATGCCCGACTTCAGGATGTTGTCCTGGAGCTTGAGATTATCGGCCCGATCGGCGAGCGAGAGCTCGGTGTTGGCCTCGAGGTGCTCCGCCAGCCGGGTGCTGCCGCTCGTGATCCCGATCGCCCAGAGGTCGGCGTTGACCGTGCTCACGTTGCCGGCCTGGCGGACGATGTTGAAGCTCACGAAGGCCCGTTCGAGCTTGGCCGGATCGTCGAGGGGAGGCAGTTCGTAGGCGAGCACGGCGGAGCGGCCGGCGGCCACGCCCGCGAGCGCCGTGTCGGCGCCCACGCGGCTCGTGTCGGGGTCGTTCTGGACCGTCCCGCCCTCGATCGCGGTGAAGTCGAGTTTGTTGCCGAGCACGATCTGACGGGTGAACGGATTGACACCCGCCGCCTCCCGGCGGAGGTCGTTGAGCCGGATCTGCATCTCGTCGAGCACTTTCTGCGTGTCACCCGGCAGGGCGTTGGCAGGTCCGGGCAGCAGCAGATTGTTCATCTGATAGGGATCGCTCACGACGTCGTAGAGCTCGTCGTACTGGTCTCCCAGGTCTGGGTGCGTGAGATACAGGTGGGTCTGGGTGCGGACCGCATCCCAGCGCGGCACATCGGGGTATTTGTCCTCCTTGTAGTACTCCGCGAAGATGGCATCGCGGCCGAGGCTCCCAGTGCCCTTGAGCACGCCGTTGAGCGGCTGCCCTTGCATCGACTTCGGCACGGCGATGCCCGCCGCCGTGAGGATCGTCGGCGCGAGGTCAACGGCCGTCACCAAGGCGTCTGACGTCTTGCCGGGTACCACGCCCGGCCCCCGCATCAGGAGAGGCACCCGGATCGACTCCTCGTAGGCGAGTCGCTTGTCGCCGCGTCCATGCTCGCCCCAGAAGAATCCGTTGTCGCTGGTGAAGATCACGAGCGTGTTCTTGTCGAGGCCCTTCGCATCCAGCGTGTCGAGCACGCGGCCGATGTTGGCGTCGATGTCGCGCATCATCTCCATCTGGCCGATCTGGTCGGTGTTGCCCCGCGTGTTGTTGAGCACCAGCCCATTGAAGCCTGGCCGGCTGAACACCGGCTTCTCTTCGTTGATGGTGAATCCACCGTATGACGGCGAGGCGTTCGGCGGCCGATCGAGCGTCTGGCCGGCATACCGGCCACCAGATGCGGTGTACTGTGGGCCGACGGGTGCGTGCACGGCCTTGAAGGACAGCGTCAGCGCGAAGGGTTCCGACCGCGTCCCACCCGCGCCGTAATCCTTCAGGAAGTCGAGGGCGTAATCGGTGAGGATCGTCGTGGTGTAGCCGGTTTCATTCACCGTGCTCACGGCAGCGGCGTCTTTTTTGACTCTGAGTTGGGGATTGTTGTGGACGCCCTGTCCCGAGAAAGCGGCCCAGTAATCAAAATCGGCGCGGGGCTCGAAGTACGAATCCATGTGCCACTTGCCGACGAGCCCGGTGCGATAGCCTGCGGTGCGCAGCGTGCGCTGATAGATCGGGAGCCGCTCGTCGGGCACCGCGTTGAGGCGGTCGTTGCCGTAGTACCCGTGCATGGCGGCGTACTGCCCGGTCATCAACGACGCCCGGGAGGGCGAACAGAGGGGGCAGTTGACGAACGAGTTACTGAAGTTGATGCCTTGGCCGGCAACGCGCTGGTCGAGGTTGGGGGTCTCGACGAACGGATGGCCTGTCGCCCCCAGTCCGTCGTGCCGCAGATCATCGACGTAAAACAGCAGCACGTTCGGCCGCGACGTGGTCTGGCCATGAACCGAACTGGCCGTTGTGGCGACGGCCGCCACGCCAGCCAGGAGCGCCACGAACGACGAGGTTGCCGTGACGCAGCCGCGTGCCCACATGGGTGTTCTCGCGCTCACGTCAGTTCATCCCCAAGAGACGCAAATGCGGCATCTGCAGCTGAGAGATACGGTCCCTGGTCAAAGGCGGCCGCCCCCAGAAAGTCGGAGAGATCGAGCTGATCGACCATGCCGTCGTAGTTGAAGTCGCCGCCGCTCCAGCCAGCGTTGTCCCCGCCGGGCCCGTTGAAACTATCCATGAGGTTGACGACGTCGATCACGTCCACGACCCCGTCGAGGTTGGTATCGCCCGGCACGGCGAACGCGATCGTCGTCAGCCCTTGGTCGACCACATAACCGACGGTGCGACCCAGCGTCGCCGCACTCGACACGAAACCGCTGCTGCCGTCCCAACCGCCGCCATTGTGGCCGGCCAGCATCAACTGACGGAGCGTGGCCTCCGCAAGCCCCGCCGCCGCCGTGAGACGTCCTACCCCGATGTCGATGCGTCCTGCCGCATCGAGCAGGAGCGTGGGCACCGACACTTCCGCCAGGCCAAGGTCGAGCCTCACCCGGCCCCCGGCGCGAACCTCCAACCGGCCGCTGCCGAGGGCAGCGACGTGGCGGATCACCAGTTCGCCCTGCTCCACCACCGTGCCGCCGGAATGGGCGCTCGCTCCGTTCAGCACGAGCGTGCCTGTTCCACGCTTGATGAGCGAGCCGACACCCGAGCGACCGCCAGCGTCCACCACCGTCTGGCTCGCCGGCACCGAAACAACCTGATCGGCTGATGTGATCGTCACCGTCGCCCGGCCGACGACCGACGAGGCGGAGGCCGTGATCATGGACGTGGCTGCGGTCACTGGGGCCGTCAGCAAGCCTGCAGGCGACATCGAGCCGCCGCCGGTCACCGCCCAGGCGAAGCTCGGTTGCGGCACCAAGGGACTGCCGAACTGGTCCGCCGCGACCGCCGTCAGCTGCAGGGTGGTGCCGGCCACGGCCGACGCGGTCGCAGGCGACACGCTGATCGTCGTCAGCGTCTGGGCCACGGTCACGTTGACCGACGAGGTCGCCGTCAGCCCGCTGGAATCCGTGATC
>JBBAVQ010000283.1:0-3899 GCA_040397625.1 Pirellulales bacterium
CGTGGTCCTGGGTCGAGAAGATGTTGCAGCTGCTCCAGGTGACCTCGGCGCCGAGTTCCTTGAGGGTCTCGATCAGCACGGCCGTCTGGATCGTCATGTGGAGACAGCCGGCGATGCGGGCACCCGTGAGCGGCTTCGACCGGCCGTACTTCTCGCGGAGGGCCATCAGGCCGGGCATCTCATTCTCGGCGAGCATGATCTCCTTGCGGCCCCACTCGGCGAGGGCGAGATCGGCAACCTTATACGGCAGGCGGGTTTCGACGTGGGCCACTGGTACCTCCTAGGCTGAAGAGCAAGAACGAAAAGCGAGAACGGGCGGGGGAGCGAGACTGCTCCGGCGAATATCCGATGATAGCCATCCCGCCGTGATCGAAAAGGGCTTAGCTGCCCTTCGCGGCCAAGGCCTCACGGGCAGCCGTGCAGAAGGCCCTAACCTTGGCCGGATCCTTGCGGCCCGGGGCCGACTCCACCCCGCTGGCCGTATCGACGGCAACCGCCCCACTGGCAGCCACGGCGTCGGCCACATTGCTTGGGGTCAGTCCGCCAGCCACCGCCATCGGGATGCCGAGGTCGCCCGCCGCGGCCAACCGCGACCAGTCAACCGTGGCCCCCGTGCCACCAAGCTGGCCCGCCGCCGTGGCCGCTGTGACAGCAGCATCGACCACCGCCATCGCGGGCGCATGCCCGGCCGCTGCCGCCGCGGCCATCCACGACCGCGCCGCGCCGAGGCCATCGGGCTCGAGTCGCACCGCCCGGATCACGGTGAGCGGCGCGAGGTCGCCACACACCGCCGGCGGGTCAACGACTCCATCGCCGGCGAGATGGCCATGGAGTTGGACGGCATCGAGGCCCACCTCGGCAGCGACCCGTTTCACGTCGGCAGCCGGCATGCCGGCAAACACGCCCACCACGAGCACATCGTCTGGGATCGCGGCGACCACTTCCCGTGCGGCGGCGCTCGACAAGCACCGCGGCGACCCCGGCACGAAGTTGAGACCGATCGCATCGGCCCCCGCGGCGGCCACCATCCGCGCGTCGTCGGCCGACGTCACGCCGCAGATCTTCACGTGAAACACTGGCTCGCGCGGCGGCATCGATCGTCGCTCCTCATCGTCACAGCCGTCGCCACCGACAGCCGGCGCGCCAGTTTCGCGACCGGAAAAGTCTACGGGCCGACCGGGTGGTGGAGGAAGCCGTGCCCGCTGGACGAAATCAGTTCGGGTGCGGGCCCGCGCCCGCCGTTCGATTCCTCGGGAACCATTCCGGCGATGCACATCCCCAGCCGGCATCCGTCGAGCCGACCGTTCATGGCAGCGCCGCGGACGCAGTTCTACCACCCCGCGCAGCACATCGACGCGGCGCTCAAGTCGGTCGAGCGATGCATCCGGCGCGGGGAGGGCATGGGCCTCGTAGTGGGGCCGCCGGGCACGGGCAAGTCGCTCCTGCTCTCGATGGTGGCCGAGCATGTGCGCGACGACTTCGACGTCGCCCTCCTCTCGGGGGCGAGCATCTGCACCCGCCGAGCTCTCTGGCAGTCGATCCTCGCCGCGATTGGCGAGCCCTTCCGGGGCATCGACGAGGGTGAACTCCGCATGGCGATCGTGGAACGCATCCGCGGCCTGGCGGCGACCGGTTCGGGGCTCGTGATCCTCGTCGACGAAGCGGCCACGCTGCCCACGCGACTCATTGAGGAGTTGCGACTGCTGACCAACGTGCCCACGCCGATGCCAGCGGTGCACATCGTCTTGGCGGGAGGCCTGCGGCTGGAGGAGATGCTCGCCGGGCCACGGATGGAGAGCCTCGCCCAGCGGATCGCCGTCCGCGGCTATCTCGAGCCGCTCGACCATTCGGAGACGATGGCATACCTCCGCGCCCAGACGAAGGCTGCGGGCCTCGACTGGCAGAAGCTCTTTGCCTCCGGCAGCGACGACGCCGTCTTCAAGGCCACCGACGGCGTGCCTCGGCTGATCAATCAGGTGTGCGACCAGGCGCTCGTGCTCGTGGCGGAATGCAACCGGCCCGTCACGCCGGCCGACATCGCCACCGCATGGCGGGAGATCCAGCGGCTGCCGCCGCCGTCGGGCCTCGAACCCCGGCCGGAGTCGCCGCGGTCGCCCGCAGTCGAAGCCGTCGATGATGCCGCGCCCATGGCGTTTGAGTTTGGCGACGACGGCATGGAGATGATCGAGTTTGGCGCGGGCGACGACGGCGTGGCCACGATCGACTCGGCCCCACCAGCGCGCGACCCGTGGAGCGGGCCAGACATCGAGATGGCGAGCGATCACGGCGACGATCCGTTCGCATCGCTTTTTCACGATGAGCCCTCGACTGGCGATGAGTGGTCCGTCGCCGGCCCCGACGACTTCAGCGGGCGGCCGCACGTCCAGAGCCGCGAAGGCCATGCCCTTGGCCGGCTGCTCGCCAGCCTGACGAGCCCTGATGAACCGGCGGCCCCGGTGCCGCCCGCGGCGGCCGCGCCCTCCGCGCCAACGCCACCCAGCCGCGATGACCGCGAGCACGATGACGACGCCGACATGGTGCTGATCGTGGACGACGCCGACGATCTCGAACCGGTCGCCGGCCGCGTTGCGGCTGTGAGGCCCGACGACTACCGTAACCTCTTCACGCGGCTGCGCCGCGGAGACCGGCGGTGATGCCGATCGGCCAGGAACGACACCAACGCGGCGGGAGATCATGGTTCGATTGCGAATCCCGCGCATGTAATCACAATGTTCCTCTGATCGCGCCGCCGGCCCCTTAAGCCCACAGGCTTCCTTTGGCAACCACATCCGCACCGAGCGTGGCCGTCAGACACGGCATCCACTGGGAATACCTGATTCCGATCACCACGGTGCACCTGCTGGCATGCCTCGCGCTGCTGCCGGGCTACTTCAGCTGGCCGGGCGTGGCGTTGGCCGTGATTGGTACCGGCGTGTTCGGCACGCTGGGGATCAACCTCTGCTACCACCGGCTGCTGGCTCACCGGAGCCTCAAGGTTCCGCGGTGGCTGGAGCGGACGCTGGCGACTCTCGCGCTGTGTTCCCTGGAAGACACGCCGTCTCGCTGGGTCGCCAACCACCGGTTGCATCACGTCCACTCCGACGACGACGAGGATCCGCACTCGCCCCGCAACGGCGTGGCGTGGTCGCACGTCGGCTGGCTCTTCCGCCGCGCCCCGGAGCGAAAGACCTTGGCGTTTTTCGACCGGTATGCCCGCGACATCCTCACCGACAAGTACTACCGCTACCTCGAGCGGCATCCGATGGCGATCCTTTGGATCTACACCACTCAGGCGGTGATCTTCTGGACGGTGGGCCTGCTCGTGGGTCGTTGGCTCGGCGGCGATTGGCAGGCCGGGCAAACGTGTGCCGCGCGAACCCTGGTGTGGGGCGTGTTCGTCCGCACCGTGCTCGTGTGGCACATCACCTGGAGCGTCAACTCGCTGACCCACGTGTTCGGCTACCGCACGTATGCCACGGGTGAAGACAGCCGCAACAACTGGCTGGTGGCGATCCTGGCCATGGGCGAGGGCTGGCACAACAACCACCACCACGATCCGGCCAGCGCCTCGGTGCAGCACAAGTGGTGGGAGATCGACATGACGTATTACGCGATCCTGCTGCTCAAGTCGCTCGGGCTGGCCACCGATGTGATCGCCCCGCGGCAC
The DNA here is from genome assembly GCA_040397625.1 of Pirellulales bacterium. GTDB lineage: Bacteria > Planctomycetota > Planctomycetia > Pirellulales > UBA1268 > QWPN01. The sequence goes on from JBBAVQ010000283.1 coordinate 3,668, forward strand.
GTCCGCCAACGCCGCGCGTCGTAAGCGCCGGTCGCGTAGGCGTCACGGCCGCATCGCATGTCTAAGCCGACCGGCCGTAAGGCCGCGGGCGTCCCCCCACGCTGGAGCCCGCTTCAAGCCGACCGGCCGTAAGGCCGCGGGCAAACCACGCTGGACGCCGCATCTGGTGGCGGTTCGCCCCACGCCTCACGGCGTTGGGCTTGTACGGAACATGGTAAAAGCCGACCGGCCG
>JBBAVQ010000284.1:0-3851 GCA_040397625.1 Pirellulales bacterium
TCCTGAGGCCGTACCGCGCGCGATCTCCGGATCAGGAAGCCCAATCGCGTAAGCGATGGGGGCCGCCTGGGGTTCACGTGTGACCCGCATCAGTCCTGCTCGTCGTCCTCGTCGGCCGCGAACACGAACGCGGCCCGGCGGGGCGCCGGCATCGGCGAGTCGGCCCCGCGGACGCTCTTCCAGACGATCTCGTTGAGCAGCAGGTCGTCCGCCGCGTCCTCCTTCGAGAAGTCCATCGCGAGCGATTGCTTCGCCCCCCAGGCGCCGGCCACGTTGCGCTCGTCGAGCGGCACGTTCGCCGGCCGGCACTCGTAGGCCGCGAGCACCGGGGCCTTGGCGAACGAGCGGATCATCGGCAGCGCCGCAGCGTCGAACTGCGACATCGGCTCGAGGCCGAGGATCAGTTCGATCGTCCGCAGCATCGAACTCGTCGAATAGAGGCTCGAGTCGACGACGCCGTGCCGCGTCCAGGGGCTGATCACCAGGGCCACGGTGCGGTGCGCGTCGACGTGGTCGGAGCCGTTCTGGGCGTCGTCTTCGACCACGAAGATCGCCGTGGTGGGCCAGAACTTTGACCGGCTCACCGCCTCCACGAAGCGGCCGAGGGCGAGATCGTTCTCGGCGACGAACGCCGTCGGCGTGAGCGAGCCGGGCTTGGCGCCGCTCGTGTGGTCGTTGGGCAGGCGGACGATCTGGAGCCGCGGCATGTCGCCCTCCTTCTCGAATCGCGAGAGTTCGGCAATGAAGCGGTCGGCCCGCTTGAGGTCGGAATACTCCTGGTCGAAGCTGCGAAACAGCGGGTCGATCCGGCCCTCGAGGGCCTTGGCCTTCGGCTTTCCGGGCGCATCTGGCTTGGGGCCGTTGTCCACCCACTCCCCGTAGCTGCGGAAGCTGACCCCGGCCGCGATCGCCCGGTCCCAGATGTAGCCGCCCGCCGGGCGGGCGATCTCGAAGTTGCCTTCGCTCGGGTAGGTGAACTTCTTCCGCTTGTTGTGGCCGTAGGAGAGCGGCCAGTGACGCTCCACGAAGTCGGTGGCATAGGCCCCCATCGACCATTCGTGGCCGTCGGCGCTGACCTCGCTCTCCACGTAGAAGTTGTCGAGGAGCACGAACTGCCGCGCGAGCGCGTGATGGTTCGGCGTGACGCGTTCGGGGAACAGGCAGAGGGTGGGATCGCCGTGTCCCTCCGGCATGTCGCCAAACACCTGGTCGTAGGTGCGGTTTTCCTTGATCACGTAGATCACGTGGGTGATCGGGCTCGGCTGGCCGGGCTGGAGAGGAATCGGATGACCCTCCAGTTCCTCGGCCGTGAACACGTCGTCGGCCCGGGGCGGGCGGCAGGCGAACGCGCGGGCCGTCCAGGCGTGCATTCGTTTCTCGAACTCGTCCTCCGGAAGATCGATGAACGACACGGTGCCATCAAACAAGCCCCCGATGTAGTCGGGCGTGGGGGCGTCGGGGTCGTAGCCCGGCCGCGGTCCGTTGCGGTTGGAGTCGGAGATCACACCCTTGCCGTTGGCGACGAGCAGACGTCGGCCGTCGGCGGTGAGCCGGACCGCCGTCGGATACCAGCCGACCGGGATGAAGCCCAGGCTTCGCGCCCTGCCCTGCTCCGCCACGTTCCAGACGCTCAGGGCGTTGATGTTGGCGTTTGAGACGAAGAGCCGCGAACCATCCGCCGAGATCGCCAGGGAGTTGGGGGTGTTGCCCGGCGGGGCGTCGGCCGAGAGCGTGGCGACGAGCGTTTCGGTCGTCTTGCCGGCGTCGAGGTCGATCACCGACACGCTGTTGCGGTTCGCGTTGGCCACGAACAGCCGCGTGTCGTCGGGCGACATCACCATCTCGTTGGGATGGTCTTCGACGGCGATGCGCTGCACGATGCTCCACTGCTTGGTGTCGATCACCGCCACGGCCGCTTGGCCCCAGAGCGACACGTAGAGCCGGCCGCGGCGTTCATCAGCCACGCAGGTCCATGGGTACGGGGCGTCGGCGACGGCCTTGTCGAGCAGCGCGTCGGCCCGCTTCGTGATCGACGGTTCCGGGGAATCGGGAATCGCTGGGCCGGGCGCCGGCGCGGTGTCGGTCAGCAGGAGTTCGTCCACGGCCGGGGCGGCCCCGTCCGCGGCGAAGCGAATCCGGGAGATCGAGTGTCCCCAGACATTGGCGACATAGACCGTGCCGTCGGCATCGGCGACCTCGATGCCGCAGGGGATTCCTCGCAGTTTCACGTCTCGCAGGGCCACGGAGCCGTCGGGCACCAGCGTGCCCTCGACGAACCGGAAGCGGAGGAGCGTCTCGGCGGCGCCTCCCGACACCCAGAGCCGGTCGCCGTCGCGGGAGAAGGCGAGCCCTTGGAACGACTCTTCAAGCCGGGTCTGCGAGAGCAGTTTCCGCTCCACGACGTCGAGCACGGCGAGTTCGTGCGGGCCGTGGCCGCAATGCAGGACGACGGCGTGCCGCCCGTTGGGGTGCATGGCGATCGACGCGGGGAAGTCGCCGACGCCAACCTGCCGGCCTGCGGGGCGGAGCGACCACTGGTTCGGCAGGATCACCGATCCGTCGGGCTGCGGTCCGGGGGTCTGCGGTCCGGGGGTCTGCGGTGCGGGGGTCTGCGGTGCGGGGGTCTGCGGTGCGGGGGTCTGCGGTGCGGGGGTTTGGGGACCGGGCTCCCCGGCGTGGATGGCCCGGGCGGTGGTCAGGGCCAGCACCGCGACCGTCAGGCTGCTGAAAATGGGTCGGGAGCCAAGCATGCGGGAACCTCGTTGCGGCATCGTACCAACGCCGGTCACCCGGCCGAACGACCGCCGTTGTACCCGCCGAAACATGTCGTACCGCCGTCGCTCACGAGATTCTCACGGACGACGTGGCCGGTCGCTGCGCAAGCTCCAGGAACAACATCAAATCCTCATCGTTCCGGGGTCAAATAACTCCGACGGCGGCGGGGCAGGCAGGTTTCACGAGTCTTCACGAGGATTCACCGATGACGACATCATCACCAGGCACGCTCGCTGCGAACGCGGTGTTCACGATCGACGCCGTCAACGAACTGATGGAGTTCGTCGTTCACGATCCGCGGTTTGCCAAACTCGGTCTGCGGGGTGCGATCATCATCGTCATGGGCCGCCGGCTGGGAGGCCCTCCGAGCGAGGACGTCGTGTCGCTCATGACGCAGGCCTTTTGGGACGCCTGGGAGGATCGACTCGGGGAATACGAGCGCCGTCCGCCGTGCCATCCGCGGTGACGTGCCCGCCGTGGAAACGGGCAGCCGTACGCCTTACGGCGTTACGCTTCCTGAGGCGGTTGCGACGTGCGGGTCAGGAAGCCCAATCGCGTGAGCGATGGGGGCAGCGGCGACGTCCGACGTGCTTCAGCCGTACGCCTTACGGCGTTACGCTTCCTGAGGCCGTACGCCTTACGGCGTTACGCTTGCTGGGCGGAGGGGCAGCCGTACCGCTCACGCGGTTACGCTTCCTGGCTGAGGCAGGCCCCGGCTTTTGACACGTCACGAACTTTCAGGAGACACCTCGATGCTCACCCGTCGCTCGCTTGTGAAAGCCGGACTCGCCGGTGCTGCCGCGCTGCCCTCGCTGGCCCGTGCGGAGCCGGGCCCGTCTGCCCGGCGGCCCTTGCGGATCGCCCACCTCACCGACATCCACGTCCAGCCAGAACTCGAAAGCGCGAAGGGGCTCGCCGCCTGCTTCGCCCACGTGCAGTCGCTGCCTGAGCGCGGCGAGGCCGCCGTCGACCTGATCGTGACCGGCGGCGACACGATCATGGACTGCATGGAGGCGGGCCGCGACCGCACGCAGACGCAGTGGGACCTCTGGAAGAAGGTGAAGGCCGACGCCTGC
>JBBAVQ010000285.1:0-3847 GCA_040397625.1 Pirellulales bacterium
AGCGATAGCGCGGCGGGTCGGGCGAACAGGGTCGCCCGGCCCGCCGTCATCGTTTGGGAGATCCATCCCAAGATCCATGGCGTGCCTACACTATGGGCACTCACCACGGAGCCTGATCACAAACCATGCAGTACTGGCTGATCAAGAGCGAGCCCGACGTCTTCTCGATCCACGACCTCGCGAAGGCGAAGAAGAAGACCACGCACTGGGAGGGCGTCCGCAACTACCAGGCCCGGAACTTCCTGCGGGCGATGAAGAAGGGCGACCTGGCCCTCTTCTACCACTCCAATGCCGAGCCCTCCGCCGTGGCCGGCGTCGTCGAGGTCGTCCGCGAGGCCTACCCCGACGCTAGCGCCTGGGATCCGCGAAGCGCGTATCACGACCCCAAGGCTTCGCCCGAGAACCCGATCTGGTCGATGGTGGACGTGAAACTCGTCGAGATCTTTCCGCGGGAGTTGCCGCTCGACGAACTCCGCGGCGTCAAAGCCCTCGCCGACATGGAACTCCTCCGCCGTGGCAGCCGGCTGTCGGTGCATCCCGTCACGCCGGCCCAGTTTCGCACGATTCAGTCGCTCGCCTCCAAGCGGCCGGCCGCGCGGCCATAATGCCGCCATGCCCTGCCGCATCGAGCCCGCCACGCCGGCTCCCCCATCCGCCGCCCCCCCGCTGCCCGCGGCCCTCGACTGGGTCGCCGAGGCGCTTGACCGACTCGTCGCCGCCGGCCTCGAACGGCCCCACCGGATCCGCGACGGTCGGCAGGGGGCCACAGTCGATCTCGACGGCCGGCGACTGATCAACGTCGGCTCCAACGACTACCTCGGCTACGCCGGCGACGTGCGGCTCACGAAGGCCGCCTCAAAGGCGGCGTGCGCCGAAGGGTTTGGGGCGGGGGCGAGCCCGCTCGTCAGCGGTCATTCGCGGGCCCACGAGCGGCTCGAACGGGCGATCGCCGACCTGCTCGACGTGCCCGCGAGCGTGACATTTCCCAGCGGCTTTGCCGCCAACTCGGCCACGATCGCGGCGCTGGTCGGCCCCGGCGACGCCATCTTCAGCGACGAACGCAACCACGCGAGCATCATCGATGGCTGCCGGCTCTCGAGGGCGGATGTGCACGTCTATCCGCATCGCGACGTCGCCGCTCTCAACTCGGCCCTCGCGGCCGACGGGACAACGCACCGCCGCCGGCTGATCGTGACCGACACGCTTTTTTCGATGGATGGCACGATCGCACCGCTGGCCGATCTCTGTAACGTGGCCCGCCGCCATCGCGCCATGCTGTTGGTGGACGAGGCCCATGCGACCGGCGTGTTTGGGCCGCGCGGCAGCGGCCTCGTCGAGGAGGCTGGCTGCGCCGACGGCGTGCACGTCCGCACCGGCACGCTCTCCAAGGCGCTCGGAGCCGCGGGGGGCTTCGTGGCCGGCCATGCCGATCTGATCCGCTGGCTGCGGCACTCGGCACGCGCCTGGATCTTTTCCACCGCCCATCCGCCGGCCGTTGCTGCCGCCGCGACGCGAGCAATTGAACTCGTCGAGGAGGAGCCTCACCGCCGCGTGGAGCTGCTCGCCCGGGCCGCCGCGTTTCGCGACCGGCTCGCCTCGGCGGGGCTCGACCTCGGCGGGTCCGAGGCCCAGATCGTGCCGGTCGTCGCGGGGGCGGCCGAGGCAGCGGTAGCGCTTTCCGCGCGGCTTGCCGAGGCCGGCTTCTTCGTGCCGGCGATCCGGCCGCCGAGCGTGCCGCACGGGCGGAGCCTCGTTCGCGCAAGCCTCTCGTGGCTCCATTCCCACTCCGATCTCGATCAACTCGCCGATGCCATCATCGCCTGCCTCCGCTGACCGCCTGCCGTGGTGCGTGATCGGCGCGGGGCCGTCGGGCCTCGCCGCGGTCAAGCGGCTCCGTGAGGTGGGAATCGACGCCGAATGCCTCGAGCGGGAAGGGGGCATCGGCGGCAACTGGCTCTTCGGCGCGGCGACGTCGCGGATCTTCGCCTCGACGCGATTGATCAGTTCGAAGTCGCTCACGGAGTTCGCCGACTTTCCGATGCCGCGGCACTACCCCGCGTATCCCGACCACCGGCAGTGCCTCGACTACCTGCGGGCCTACGCCGAAAGGAACGCCCTCGCCCCGCATATCCATCTCCACGCCGCGGTCGAGCGGATCGAGCCCCTTGGCAGCCCGGGCTCGGGCTGGCGAGTGTCGCTCGCTGACGGCCCACCGCGACACTACGCCGGCGTGGTGATCGCCAGCGGACACAACCATGTGCCCCGCTGGCCCGCGATCCCGGGCCGCTTCACCGGCGATTTCCTCCATGCCGCCGACTACAAGTCGCCGACGCAACCGGTGCCGTTGGCCGGCCGCCGCGTGCTGGTGATCGGCGGGGGCAACTCGGGCTCGGACATCGCCGTGGAGTGTGCGCAGCACGCCGCAGCGGTTGTGCACTCGACCCGCCGCAGCTACTTCGTCGTGCCCCGCGCGGTCTACGGCCGGCCGGCTGATCTTCGCGGCGAACGGCTCCTCAAGATGGGGGCCCCGGTCTGGCTGCGGCGATTCATTGGGGAGCGACTGATCGACCGCACGATCGGCCTTCCGTGGCGGCATGGCCTGCCGCGGCCCGATCACCAGTTGTTCGAAACGCATCCGGTGATCAACTCCGAGATTTTCTCGCTCATCGACACCGGCCGCATCCGGCCGGCGGGCGACATCGCTGCGTTCGACGGCCACGATGTGGTGTTTCGCGATGGCACCCGCGAGGCCTTCGACGTGGTGATCGCCGCGACGGGCTACCACATCAGCCATCCGTTTCTCGACGCCCGGCTGCTCGGCGGCGATGCGGCCGACGCCACGCCCCGGCTGTTCATGAATCTCCTGCCCCGCACCCGCGACGACATCGCCGTGGTCGGTCTGATCCAGCCTGACAGCGGCCAGTGGGGCATCACCGACCTCCAGGCGGCGCTGGTCGCGCGAATGGCGGCGGCCGCGCGGTCATCGCCCCGCGCCGCCGCCTGGCTCTATCACACGCGACAACGCCCTGAGCCGCCGTCGCGCATCCGCTACATCGATTCCCCGCGGCACGCGCTCGAGGTGGAGCACTATTCCTATCGCCGCCGGTTGGAACGCCTCATCGAAGCGCTCGATCGCCGCCTGCGGCGGGAGGTCATACGTTCATGAGGCTCGACACCTCTCGTAGCACAGGTTTTAACCTGTGTGCCTGCGTATCTCCCGGGTCTGCACGTGGCTCGGGGCTGCCCGTGCCCCAGGAGCCGGCGTTGCTGACCAGCGAAGCCATGGATGGCGGAGCGCAGTCAGCATCGAGTGAGTGGAGCCCACGATGGGCGGAACGAACGTCCGGCGACGGGGCATGGGCAGCCCCGAGCCCCCGCAGGACGTCGCGCCCCGCTACCAGCACGTCCGGCCGCCGTTGACGGCGAGCGTCTGCCCCGTCACGAAGGCTGCCTCGTCGCTCGCGAGGTACGCCGCCGCCCAACCCACCTCCTCCGGCTTTCCCCAGCGGCCCACCGGGATCGTGCCGAAGTAGGCGTCCTTGTCGGCCTGCGGATCGCTCTCGTGCCGCTCCACGGGGATCCAGCCGGGGGCGATCATGTTGACGGTGATGCCAAACGGGGCGAGCTCGTGGCACATGCTCCGCGACCAGCCGGTCTGGCCACCCTTGGCCGCCACGTAGGCCGAGAACGGCGCCACGCCGAGGTGAAAGACTTCGCTCGTGATGTTGATCAGCCGGCCATGACGCCGGGCTTTCATGCCGGGCAGCAGGCGGCGGGCGAGCAGGTAGGGGCTCTTCACGAAGAAGTCGAGCATCTGCTGGTAGAAGTCCCAGTCGTAGTCCTCGAT
>JBBAVQ010000286.1:0-3827 GCA_040397625.1 Pirellulales bacterium
CGAGCGGCGCACCGCCAACAAGACCGGGGCCGCGATGTGGTTCCACCCGCTATCCCCTCGCTGGCGCTCGGGGCTTCCTGGACGGTGGATGGGCGGCCCAAGGGTCTCGGAGCCTGCGGCTTGTACACTGTCGCTCCCCTTCCTCGCAGCAAAGGACTCTCTCGTGGCAACGACGCCGCTTCGCACGCCCTTGGCCCCCTGGCACGAGTCGCACGGCGGCCGGATGGTCGACTTCGCCGGTTGGTGGATGCCGGTGCAGTATTCGTCGATCGTCGAGGAGCACCTCGCCACGCGGCAGGCGATCGGGATATTCGACGTGTCGCACATGGGCCGGCTTGCGATCGAGGGGCCGGCCGCCCATGGCTGGCTCGAATCGCTGCTGACCCGTCGCGTGGCCGACATCGCCGTCGGCCAGGCCCGCTACACGCTGGTGACGAGCGATGAGGGACCGACAGGTGTGACGATCCTCGACGACGCCCTCGTCACTCGCGAGGCCGACGCCGCCGATGGCACGCCCCGGTTCGCGATGGTGGTCAACGCCAGCAACCGCGACCGCGTCGTCTCGTGGCTTCGATCCCGCCTGCCGGCGGTAGGCCTGTCGTTCGCCGACCGGACGGCCGAGACCGCGATGATCGCCGTGCAGGGGCCGCTGGCCGTAGCCACCGTGTGCGTGCTCTGCGGCGATGACGACGCGGGCAGGATCTCGGGCCTGGGCAACTACCGGGCCACGCGGGCCTTCGTGGCCGGCCAGCCGGCTGCGGTGAGCCGCACCGGCTACACGGGCGAGGATGGCGTGGAGGTGGTCGTGCCGGCGGCCGCAGCGGCCGACGTCTGGCAGGCAATCCACGATGCCGGCGCGCCGCGCGGACTCAAGCCCTGCGGTCTTGGCGCCCGCGACACGCTCCGGCTCGAAGCCGGCATGCCGCTCTACGGCCACGAACTCGTGGCGTCGAGCGACCCCTTCGCGATCGGCCTCGGCCTGGCCGTGAACCTCGAAAACGCTGCGGGTGGGCCACGGCAGTTCCCCGGCCGCGATGCCCTCGCCAGGATGAAGGCGGCGCTGCCTGCCCGCGTCCGCGTCGGCCTAGCCTTCGATTCGAAGCGGGCCGCCCGCGAGGGGAGCCCGGTGGTGGTTGCGGGTAGCGACGTCGGCAGCGTCAGCAGCGGCAGCCTCGCGCCGTCGCTGGGCCACGCCGTGGCGATGGCCCTCCTCGACCGCGACGTGGCCGCGGTCGGAACCAGCGCCGACGTGCTCATCCGCGACGTCCCGCAGGCGGCCACGGTCGTGCCACTGCCGTTCTACAAGCGGCCCTCACCACGCGGCTGACCGCATCCGCTATCCTGCACCAGTCCGCAGCGATTGAATCGACCCGAGGAGTGACACCCCATGGCCGAGATGAAGTTTGCAAAGTCCCACGAGTGGGTCCGCCCGGAGGCCGGTGGCCTGGCCACGGTCGGAATCTCGAAGTACGCCGTCGAGGCGCTGACCGATTTGGTCTTCATGCAGCTGCCACCGGTAGGCAGGAAGGTGAAGGCGGGCGAGTCGCTTGGCGAGATCGAGAGCGTGAAGGCGGTGAGCGACATCTACGCTCCCATCTCTGGCGAGATCGTCGAGGTCAACGCGGCGCTTCCCGGCCAGCTCGACACGCTCGGCGCCGACCCCTATGGCGCCGGCTGGATCGTCCGAATCAGGCCCGACAACCCGGCGGAAATGGCTGGCCTGATGGATCAGGCGGCGTACGACGCGACCGTGAAGTCGTGACGGCCGGCGTCCTGCCCGTCTGGTGGGACGATGCCGCCGACGGGCCGACCAACATGGCGGCCGACGAACTCCTCGCCGAGGAGGCCGAACGCTGCGGCGGCCTCGTGATCCGCCTGTATGCGTGGTCCGAGCCGACCGTCTCGCTCGGCGCTTTCCAGCCAATTGCCGAGGCCGAGTCATCCACCGCGATCGCGGGGCTGCCCATCGTCCGCCGGCCGAGCGGAGGAGGTGCGCTCGTGCATGGCACTGACCTGACCTATGCGGCGGCGGTTCCGAAATCGCATCCGTGGGGCGGCAGTCCCCAGGCGCTCTACGACGCCATGCATGGGGCGATGGTGGCGGTGCTCGGGATGCTGGGCTTCGACGCCCGCCTCCACGTGCCATCGACCGACGATCCGCCCGCCGATGCCCTGCTCTGCTTCGCCCGCCGGTCTCCCGGCGATGTCGTCGTTCGCCGTCCGGGAAGGCCGGCCGGGCCACTCGACCCCAAGGTGATGGGCAGCGCGCAGCGGAGGCTTGGCACGACGGTCTTGCAGCACGGCAGCCTGCTGGTCGCCACCTGCCCCACGGTGACCGACGCGGCCCGCCACGATGGCCTGGCGGAACTCGCCGGCCAGCCCCCGGAGTGGACGGCGGAGTCGCTGGCTGACCGATGGACGGCCCTCGTCGCCGAACCCCTCGGAATCGCTCGGGAGTTTCAATCGGGGGCGTTCTCGGCCACACGCGGGCCGGACATCGCCTCGCGCGCGGGGCGGTTCCGCGACCGACGATGGACGGCCCGCCGCTGAACACGACCGGTGGCTGGCCCGCATGGGCTGGCAGTTGGTATGATTGCCTTTGGCTCGACCTGCCCACGGCCTCCGCCCCCCGATCGCCGGTGCGTTTCCCTCCCTCCGGGCCCACCATGATCGTCAAAATGATTGTCGCGTCCGGCAAGAGTGCCGGCCGATCCATCGCCATCAAGCGAAACAAACTCCTGATCGGCCGAGCCGAACAGTGCGATGTGCGGCCCCTGAGCGAAGAGGTGAGCCGGAGGCACTGCGCGATCACCGTCGGGCCGACGGAGATCTGGGTCGAGGACCTTGGCAGTCGCAATGGAACGTTCGTCAACGGCACGAAAATCGCCGAGCGGACGAAGGTCGTTGACGGAGACATCGTCCGCGTGGCATCGCTGGAACTGAAGGTGTCATGCACGGCGCCAGCGCCGCAGGCGGCCGGCTCTGAGGATGACGTTTCGCGATGGCTCATGGCCGACGATCAGCCTGCCGGCATGTCGGACACCACGAGGTCGCTGGCCCCCGCCGACGACGAGTCGGCGGCCGACGGCAGTTCGAGCAACATCCACGCCGCGGTCCCGCACCAGACATCCAGCGGCTCGACGATCGACGGTTCCTTCGTTTCGGGGATCGATTCCGCACCCAAGGACGAATCCGGGTCCGGCTCGAGCCGCTCCGCACTGGAAGCCCTCAAGGCCGCCGGCAACTCGAAGCCGAGCGGACTGCCGCAGGGTGCCGCGAAGAAAGCCGCCGCGGATTCGTCCCGCGATGCGGCGGCCGAGGCGCTCAAGAAGTTTTTCGACCGGAAGTGAGGGTCGTGCGGGTCGTGCGGCCCGTGGACCTTGCCCGACCCGGTTTCTTTCGCCGACCGGCACCGCTTCGCCAACCGTCATCGGTCATGCTTCCGGCAGACCTTCGCAGCGATCCCGCAGCGTCGGTCCTCGGCCGGTCCTCGTCATCAGGAGCCCACGCATGTCCGCCACCGTCACCACCAAGTCGCCCCGCATCGCCGCCCGCCGCAATCGTGTGGCGGAGGGCCACCAGGATGTCCGTCATGCACGTCGTCGCATGATCGACCCCACCACCTGCGAGCGCGACTACGGCCCCGAAGAGGTCGAGTTCATGCAGGCTCTCGACCGTTACAAGCGGACCAGCGGCCGGATGTTCCCGACCTGCAGCGAAGTTCTCCAGGTGCTGCGTTCGTTGGGCTACGACCGGGTGTCCGCTGGCTGAGACGGGGCATAGATAGGCAGTCCCGAGCGGTGCGGCGCCAGCGTGCCCCCATCGCT
>JBBAVQ010000287.1:0-3816 GCA_040397625.1 Pirellulales bacterium
ATCAGCACCGGCGCCTCGATCAAGGCCGGCCAGAGCGGCTTGGCCTGTTCGGCGTCGATTTTCATGAGCAGGCCGTAGAGTTCGTCGGTCTTGTCGGGATGAGACGCCGCGAGGTCGTGCCGCTCGGTGGGATCGTCCGCGAGATTGAACAGCAACCGCTTCGATGGAGTCTCGGTCACCTGCAGTTTCCAGTCGCCCGAGCGCACGGCACGATACGGCCCGCTCCGCCAGAAGAGGGTGTCGTGCGGCTCTGCAGCACCGTCAGCAGCGGGTGCATCGCCCGCAAGGAACGGGAGCAGGTTTCGGCCGTCAAGCACGCGGTGGGTGGGGAGGTCGACGCCGGCCGCCGCCGCCGCGGTCGCGTAGATGTCGACGTGCGTGACCGGCTTGGCGAACGTGGTGCCTTTGGGCAGCTTTGCCGGCCACCGCACGAAGAACGGGATCCGCAGGCCGCCCTCGAAGAATGTCGCCTTCCAGCCGCGGAACGGCTTGTTGAGATCGTCGAGGCCAATGTAGTTGGCCCCGCCGTTGTCGCTCGTGAACACCACCAGGGTGTCGTCTTCGAGCCCCTTCTCCTTCAGGGCCGCCAGCAGCCGGCCAATATTGCGATCGAGCGAGCGGATCATCGCCGCATAGACGCGGAGCGGGTGGTTGTCGATCCCGGGCAGCGCGTCGTAGTCGGCCTTGGAGGCTTGGAGCGGCGAGTGGGGAGCGCTGTAGGCGAGGTACATGAAGAACGGCCGGTTGCGGTTGGCCTCCAGCGCCGCGATCGCCTCGTCGGTGAGGTAGTCGGTCATCGTGCCGCGGATGTCGAACACGGGGCCGCCGTTGTGCCGGACTCCCCGCGGTTGGGCAGCCCAGAGGAAGGCGTCAACTGGATCGAAGTCTTGCTTCGCGTTGACCACGTCGGGGCTGTTTGGGTCGGCGTGCAGCGAGGCGCCTGCGAGATACCCGAGGCTCTCGTCGAATCCGTGCTGCTGCGGTCGGAACTCCGGCGATTCGCCGAGGTGCCACTTCCCGAGCTGAACCGTGTGATAGCCGGCCCCGCCGAGCAGTTTGGCGATCGTGATCTCGCTCGTGGGCAGCCCCTGCGTCGGGTAGGGGGGCACGTCCTTTTCCCGCTCGCTGTGATAGATCGGCGGATGAAACTTGTTGCCGACGCGGTGGCCGACCGCCCGCGCGAAGTTGATCGGCACGCTCGTGAACTCGAAGCCGAAGCGCGTGCCGTCGCGGCCGGTCATCAGCGCCGCCCGCGAGGGCGAGCAGGTGGCGTTGCCGGCATAGGCGAGGCTGCAGTTCACGCCGTCGGTGGCGAGCGAGTTGATGTGCGGAGTCGGCACTGCGCCCCCCGCCACGCCCCCGCCGTTGAGCGTGATGTCGTTGAAGCCCATGTCGTCGACGAGGATCACGAGGACGTTGGGCTTCCGGGGCCCCGCCGCCTCGGCCGGACCCTGCTGCCACGTCACCGGCTGATTGGGCAGCGGGGTGGCTCGCTTGAGCCGGGCGACCAGCAGGGCCATCCCCACGCGGCCGCCGATAACCGCATCCGCCGCCGCGATCAGGCCGCAGACCACCGCGATGGCGACGATCAGGGCGAGCAGACGGCGGGCTGGCGACGCGGTGGTCTTCAAGGACGAAACTCCGAAGGGTCAGGTGGGAAGGACTGCTCGGATCACCGCCCAGGCTGCCAGGAGGATGAGAGGGACGAGGATTCGCGGATCGGCGAGAAGCAGCAGGCGACTCGGTACGGCGACGGTCTTTTCCAGCGACGCCCACTTGTGCGGTACGCCGGCGAGAAATGCCGGGCCCGCGGCCATCGCGAGCAGGTCCCGGCGGCTGCGGTAGCGGACGATGGCGACCTCCTCGAAGAAGTCGGTGCCCGCACCGGCGGAGAGGAAGTTGGCGAGCTTTCGCGCGGCGAACACAGGGTAGCAACCGCGCTTGAGCAGTTCCGGGACGACCATCTGCTCGTAGCGGTGCCCCGCCTCCCGGCCGGACATGCCGCCGGCGGGCGTGCCGTCGGGCAGCAGGCCGTCGCGGTAAGCGGCCTTCGCGCGGTACTGCATCAGGTTGACCATATAGAACGGTCGGCCGTCGTCCCGATCCAGAAACGCCTCGAATGCCGCCCGCTCGTCGGGGGCCACGTCGTCATACCGACCCTGGAGCACAGCGGCGGCCTCCCCCGGCCGCAGCGGCCGCGAGAACCACGGTTCGTGCCAGAGCAGGAAGGCGACGTAGAGGGCGAGCAGGATACCGACCGCGGCCATGGCTCTGAGTTGTTTGTTGAGAAAGAATGACTGTATTCAGGCCAGAATGCCCCTGACGATCTTGCCGTGAACGTCGGTGAGCCGGTACCGCCGACCTTGGAACTTGTAGGTCAGCCGCTCGTGATCGATTCCGAGCAGGTGGAGCATCGTGGCGTGGAAATCGTGCACGTGCACCCCGTCCTTCACGATGTTGTAGCCCAGGTCATCGGTCTCGCCGTAGGTCGTGCCGGGCTTGATGCCACCACCGGCCATCCACATCGTGAAGCATCGCGGGTGGTGATCGCGTCCGAAATCCTCGCCCGGCTTGAAGAGCCCCTGGCAGTAGTTCGTGCGGCCGAACTCGCCTCCCCACACCACGAGCGTGTCGTCGAGCATGCCTCGCGCGGCGAGGTCCTGCACGAGCGCGGCCGCCGGCTGGTCGGTCTGCCGGCACTCGCTGGCGATGCCTTTTTTGAGGACGCCGTGATGGTCCCAGTCCTGATGGTAGAGCTGGATGAACCGCACGCCTCGCTCGGCGAGCCGCCGCGCCAGCACGCAGTTGGCCGCGAACGTGCCGGGATCTCTGGCGTCGGGGCCGTACATGTCGAGCACGTGGGCCGGTTCGTCGGCGAAGTCGGTCACCTCCGGCACGCTCGACTGCATCCGGAAGGCCATCTCGTAGTTGGCGATCCGGGAGGTGATCTCGGCGTCGGGCGTGGCGGCAAACTGGTGCTCGTGCAGCTGCCGGAGGCCGTCGAGCAGCTGCCGCCGGTTTTCCGGCGACACCCCCGGTGGATTGTTCACATAGAGCACTGGGTCGCCGCCGGAGCGAAACCGCACGGCCTGATGCTTCGTCGGCAGAAACCCCGCGCCCCAGAGGTGGCTCATCAACGGCTGGCCCCCCTTGTTCTTCGTGATTAGGACGACGAACGAGGGGAGGTCGTCATGCTCGTTGCCGAGGCCATAGTCGAGCCAGGCGCCGATGCTCGGCCGCCCGGGGATCTGCGCACCGCTCTGCATGAACGTCACGCCCGGGCCGTGGTTGATGCTCTCGGTGTGCATCGAGCGGATGAAGCAGAGCTGGTCGGCGATCTTCGCCGTGTGGGGAAGAAGCTCCGACACCCAGGCGCCGCTCTCGCCGTACTGGGCGAACACGAAGGGCGAGCCCACCATCGGAATCGAGCTCTGGTTGCCCGACATCCCGGTGAGCCGCTGGCCGCCGCGGACGCTGTCGGGCAACTGCTCTCCGGTCTTCTCGACGAGGAGCGGCTTGTGGTCGTAGAGGTCGAGCTGAGATGGGCCACCTGACTGGAAGAGGTAGATCACCCGCTTCGCCTTCGGTGGGAAATGGAATCCGCCGAGCACACCGCCGCTGCCTTCGGCCCCGACCGACGTGCGGCCAAGCATCTCCGACAGGGCGATCCCGCCGAGCCCCATCCCGAACGAATGGAGCCACTCGCGCCGCGAAAAAAGGTGCCTGCCACCAAAACCAGGCAAGCCGGGCAAGTCACGTTCTCTAAATTGCCCAAATTTGGTGGCTGGCACCTTTTTTTCTGTCATCGTTTCACCA
>JBBAVQ010000288.1:0-3804 GCA_040397625.1 Pirellulales bacterium
GCCTCGTAGAACCAACTCGCACGCTCGTCGAACTGCGTATGGTGCGGGGCCTCTTGGTTGGTCTCGGCGAGCATCAGCGACTTCTCCCACTGCCGCTCGGGCCAGAGCCTCGCGGCCTCGAACCGCTTCTGGTAGGCGATCGTCCTGGCCATCACCTCGCCGGCGCGGGCCGCGTCGGTCAGGATCCGCTGCTGCCGCGGCGTCGGTGCGAATGGCTTGCCCTTCTCGATCCCCAGGGGCTGAAGCATTCCCATCATGATCCGGTCGCGTTCGTGTACCGGTTCCTCGTCGATGATCCTCGCGAGACCTTCCCAGTAGGCGAGCCCGCGCGGCTGCTCTCCGCTCCACTTCCGGCCGGCGGGGGAGATGTGGCGGGTCGGGGGTGGGGCCTCGCGGTTGGCGTAGGAATAGATCCGCAGGCCTGCGATCAGCTGGGCTGCCTTCGTCGGGTCGGGCTCGAGCACGCGATGGGCCGACCAGATGTTGACCGTTGGCGAGCGGAACACGTGGTATCCCTCCGGCGCGATGTCGGGATCGTCGGGCCCGAGGATCAAATACCTGCCTCCGGCTCCGCGGTCGGGGCCGGTCTGTCCTGAATCGGTGATGGGCCGCTGCCAGAAGTCGGTGCAGCCCCCCGCGGTGGGCCCGGCGGGAATCTCGAGCACCAATGGCCCGCTCTCCGTCAGGTTTGGGAAGGCCATGATGTAGGGAGTGGTGGCGTTGGCGGTGAGCAGGCCGAGCTTGTCTTGGAAGGTGAGGTAATCGACGTAGTCGAGCTTCCCCGCCCCGAACTTCGTGAGGTGTTCGCTCTGCCACTGCTGCATCGCCATCAGCGGCAGCGCCCAGAGGTAGGCCTGGCAGGCCCGCTGGAAGTCGATGTCGTCGAACACCTTTTCCACGGTGGCCATCGTGGGATAGCCGTTCTGCAGGTCGAGCGTGCCGAGCCTCGATTCGACGCTGCCGCTGGTCGGCAGGTTTTCATCCGATGTCACGATCAAGTCCTCCGTGTCGTGGCTCATGCAGGCAACGCCTGCCGAGGTAGGATAGGAAACTTCCCCGCTCTTTCGCCACCGGTCCAACCATGACGCTGCCATCTGACTACCGCATCCGGCTCATGCAGGCGGCCGACTACGCCGCGATCAGCGAGATCTGCCGCGAGGTCTATCCGCACGATACGCCCTACACGGCGGAGGAACTGGCTGCGCACCACGCGGTGTATCCGCAGGGGCAGTTCGTGGCCGAGCACGCGCCAACGGGAAAGCCGGTGGGCGTGCACTTCACGCTGCGGCTGCGGATGGCCGATTACCACGTGGACGACTCGTGGGACGTGCTCACGGCCCACGGCACCTTCACGGATCACGACCCTGCCGGCCCCACGCTCTACGGCGCCGACGTGTTCGTGAGCCCCCAGCACCAGCATCATGGGCTGGCTCACGCCCTGACGGACGCCACCCGTGGTCTGGTGATCGAGGAGAAGCTCTGGCGGATGGTCGGCGGCAGTCGCTTGCCAGGGTACGGGGCCGTGGCTGGCGTCGTACCCGCCGCGGAGTATGTCCGTGAGGTGGTTGACGGAGCACGGACCGATCCCGTGTTGTCAGCCCACCTGAAAGACGGCTGGCAGGTCGTGAAGCCGATCTTCGGCTACCTGCAGCACGACCAGGAGAGCGCCAACTGGGCGGCGGTGATTCAGTGGGTGAATCCCGAGTGCCCGCCCCCGCAGAAGTTCGCGATCGGCTGAGCGACCGTGCGCGCGATCGTCGCGCCGGCGGCCAAGCTGTCCATTCGCGATGCCACGGCAAATAACAGGCTTTTGACGTCGTCGCTGTCCTGAGCGCGGCGGTTCGCGAAAGGTTGGCCGAGCCGGAGCCATTGCGCGGAACACCTGCTGTCAGCGGGGGCCGCCTGCAACGCCGCACGATGCGAGCGGGCCTGGGTTCAGTTTTCGGAAGACGGGTCGCTGGTCGTTTCGCCTCGTGCGGAGTGATCGGCGCAGCGTAGGCCGACGCGTGGAGGAAACGCCGCAGGGCGGCCCCCACTGCATTCCAGCAGCGTCGGATCAAGCGTTCGTTTTCCTCGGGCGAATTGGCCAATGCCTTTCCCCCCGGGGTGACCCACTCAGCCTCCGGAGATCGTCACCATGTCGACCCTCACATTCGCACCGCAGTCCCTCGCGAAAGTCGCCCATATCTGTGGCCGGACACGCTCACTTCTGCACACCAGGTCGGCCGCGATCGTGATGATGATCGCCGCCACGGCCCTGGCGTTCGCCGCCCAGAGCAGCCGCGCCGCGGATCCGGCCCCGACCGCCATGTACGCCTTCGCGCAGCAGAAGATCTACGGCATGACGCTCAGTCCGATTCCAGGCGGCAATGCCTTGTTGGTCGGCGACACGGCCGGCTTCGTGGTGAAGGTGAGCACCGCGGCATCGGTCGACAGCGCGCCGGGTATCAATGCCCACATCGGCGGCCTCGATGCCGATCAGTCGTTCATCGGCAGTGGCTTGCCGCTGCCGCCGCCCGAGAACTGGACGAACAACGCTCCCGTGGGCTATTCGCAGCCCGTCGGCGAGCGAGTGCTCGTGCAGCTCAATCCCACCGGGCAGGGTGTGGCCAAGGGGATCACGAAAGGGATTCCCGTGGCGAGCGACTTCGCTCTGGACCACAACTTCGCCCGGTCAGACGTCTACACCGCCCCGAATCCCGACCCGCTTCCCCCGGGCGCGGCCAGTGCCACGATTCCCACGCTCCCGCCGGGCAGTTGGCCGCCGCTCGGCAGCATGGTCGACACCAACCGCCTGTTCGCCGGCATCGGTTCGCCTAACACGCTCTCGGTCGACCTCCTCGCCGAAACGCTGCTCACCTCCGCCACGCACGGCACGATCAGCAACGGCATATCGGACTGGGCGGTGGCGGGCAAGTTTTCCGTCATCAGCGAGGATCCCAACGCCCGGGTTGGCGTGTCGCTCGACTTCAACGTCGTGGAACGGATGGCGGTCTACTCCTACGCGCCTTTGACCAACATTGCCATCGCCTCGAACGCGTTTTCCTTCGATGTGCTCGATAGTCTCGGCAGTTCGGTTTTCGGCGGGCTGCTCGGTTCCAACCCCGCGATCTCACGGCTCCTCTCATCCCCCGCGACGGGATCCGAGGTCTACAACAACAACACCAACGTCCCCACCCACATCTACCCCGGTCCGGGGGTCGCGAGTTTTCAGACGGTGCCGCTGGCCCCGGGCGACTACTCCTTCACGATCAAGGGCACGTCCACGGCGTACGTCAGCGCCTTGCCAGAGCCCGGCATGAACGCGGCGCTCGCGATCACGGCGGTCGGCGGTGCTGCCTGGTGGCGGCGTCGGCGGCGGCCCGCAAAGTCATCCAACCCTGCTCCGCGGAACTGATCCGCGGAGTTGATTCCTTGCCAAGTCGCCAGGGCAGGCGCGATCTCGGAGATCGCTCCATGCCCATTTTCCATGCTTTGTCGTTTCGTTCGCGTTTCCTCACCTGCGTGTCGGCAGCCGCCCTCGCACTCGTGCCACTCGCCATGTCGGCCAATGCCCCCACGGTGACGTTCATCGACAGCGGCACGTCCATCGACGGCCACCCACTGTCGGTGCGGGCCGTGCTGACGGGCACGAATACCACCCTCACGATTGACCTCTTCAACGAGGGCCCCGCATCGCAGCGCAAAACCGACATCCTGACAAGTTTCTACTTCAACATCGCCGATCCCGTGTCGGGCGTCCGCCCGGTGCTGACGTATGTGACGGCGACTGGCCGCGCCTATGCGGTGAGCAAAACCGAGATC
>JBBAVQ010000289.1:0-3779 GCA_040397625.1 Pirellulales bacterium
TCACGCCGATCCGGTAGAAGTTGGGGATCAGCACGTCCCGCCGCTGCCGCCGCGAGACCAGCCAGAGAACCGTCTGGAAGGCGAAGACGGCCACGTCGCCGACGCCGGCCACCCAGCTCATGGCGAACGCGCCCAGGTTCGCCACCTGGTCGGCGAACCAGCCAGCCACGCCGCCGGTTCGTGGCGTGATCGCGGATGGATGTGCTGTGGCCATGATCGGTCCGGATGGCGGGCGTGTGAGAGACTCTGCGGGTTGTATCGGTTGTGCCGCCTGCGCGGCATGAGCGGCAGAGTCGGAAGACCGGCAGGTGTGGGAACTTGGGCAAGCCAGACTGTCTTGCGGCATGGAGCCCGCTCTTTTCCGAACGGAGGTTTGGGTCGGGGTCGCCGCATCCGGCCGCTCCTAGGCTGCCTCTGGTGCTCGAGCCCGACGGAGGAGAGATGGCCATGCAGACGCAGCCGCAGGTGTCGTTCGACGATCTCCCGATCGATGAGGCGGTCCGCGACGCGGCCCTCGACCACATCGACCAGCTGGAGCGGCTTTCCCATCGCATCACTGGCTGCCACGTTGTGATCGCCCAGCCCCATCGGCACCAGCGCGAGGGCCGGCTCTATTCCGTGCGGGTCGATCTCGTGGTCCCCGGCAGCGAGATCGTCGTCAACCGCGACCATCATCGCGACCATGCGCACGAAGACGTGTTCGTGGCGCTACGCGACTCGTTTCTGATCGCCCGCCGCCGGCTCGAAGACCACGTTCGCCGCCACCAGGGCGCCGAGAAACGTCACGCCGCCGCTGCCCGGCACACTGCCCGTGGAGCCGCCGATGAATCTTCGGACCTTCCATGACCGTGAGGAGGCCGGCTCGATGCTCGCGGAGCGACTCCGCGGCCTGCCTCTGCACGACCCTATCGTGCTCGCGATCCCACGCGGCGGCGTTGAGACCGGCGCCGCCCTTGCCCGCGGCCTGGGCTGTGAACTCGACGTCGTTCTGTCGAGAAAGCTTCGGGCCCCGCATCAGCCCGAGCTTGCGATTGGGGCGGTCTCTGAGGATGGCAGCGTGTACCTCAACGATTTTGCGGCCACGGTCGCGGACGCGGCCTTCATCGAGGCCGAGCGGCGGCGTCAGGTGGCCGAGATCGCCAGTCGGCGCACGAGGTTCCGGGCGGTCTGCCCGCAGGCCGACGTGAAGGGCCGCTCGGTCATCCTCACCGATGATGGCATCGCGACCGGCGCCACCATGATCGCTGCGCTTCGCACGGTGCGGGCGACGGGAGCGAAGGAGATCATCGTAGCCGTGCCCGTCGGATCTCCGAGCCGGATTGCCGCGATTCGGCCGCTCTGCGACCGCGTGGTGTGCCTTCAGCAACCGGAGGACTTTCAGGCGGTCGGCCAGTTCTACCGCAGCTTCGAGCAGGTGGAAGACGCGCGGGTGATGGAACTGCTCGGGCGTGTCGCCGAGGAAGTGTCCACGAGGTGCCACCGACACGGATTGTCGGCAAAGGCAGGCCCGGCGCTTGAAGCAGCCGTGCAGACGATGCCGGAGGACTAGCATCGCCGAGCAACCGCGGGCAGGGATCAGCGCGCCGATCCCACCCACCGGAGAAACCAGTCATGCTGCCCAGCACCACGTCGCGCGAGATATCCCCTCGGAGGCTCGATGCGATCCTCATCGGCCTGATCGTTGCGGCTCTCTCTCCAGCCATCCTCCGAGCCGACACCACGCTCGACAGCGGAACCACGACGGTCAGCAGCGGGACGAACTTCGGCACGAACCTGTACGTGGGCAACAGCGGGACCGCCACGCTGAGCGTGGTCGGCGGTGGCACGGCGACCGACGTGTTCGGCTGGCTGGGCTACAACCCTGGGAGCAACGGGACGGCCCTCGTCAGCGGCGGTAGGTGGAACAACGGCGTCCTCCTCGTCGTCGGCTTCGGCGGTACGGGCACGCTGATGGTCAGCGGCGGCAGTGTGACGGCGAGCGGCAGCACCGCGGTTGGCTACTTCGCCGGCAGTCGTGGCACCGTCGAGGTGAGCAGCGGCACGTGGTCTACCGGCGACGTCGCGATCGGCTATGACGGCGTCGGTGTGCTGAGCATCGACGGCGGCAGCGTGTCGGCGGGATCAGCCACGATCGGCTTCCGAACCGGCAGCGGCACCGCGACGGTGAGCGGCGGCACGTGGGCCACCAATGGCACGCTCATCGTCGGTACGGGCACCAACGGCAGCGGTGTGCTGAGCGTCGCCGGGGGGCTCGTCACCGGCTCCGACGCTCAGATCGGCGCCCGACAGGACAGCCTCGGCGCGGCCGTGATCAGTGGCGGCACATGGGCGAGTGCCGGGGAACTCGCCGTCGGCTTCGAAGGCACCGGAACCCTGACGGTGAACGGGGGAAGCGTAACGAGCGCGTCGGGCGTGATCGGGTCGGTGGCCACCGGGGTCGGTGCCGCGACGATCGCCAGCGGCACGTGGGACAGCGGGCTCGGCATGACGGTCGGCCTGGGCGGCGGCGGAAGGCTGGACGTGACGGGCGGCACGGTCACGTCTGCATTCGGCTACCTTGGAAAAGACGCCGGCAGCAGCGGCACCGCCTCGATCTCGGGGGGCGCGTGGCAGATCAGCAGCGGCCTCGCCGTCGGCTGGGACGGCGCCGGAGTTCTCGAGGTGAGCGGCGGCAGGATCACGAGTGCCGACGGCTATGTCGGGTTCAGCACCACCGCCGGCAGCGGCGGCATCGCGACGGTGACGGGAGGCACCTGGTCGATCAGCAACACGCTCGCCGTGGGCGTGACTGGCAGCGGCACGCTCACCATCTCGGGCAGCGGCGTGGTGGAGGTGGCCGGCACGCTCTCCACGGGTTCGAGCGGCTCCATCGCGATCGAGTCTGGCGGCACGCTGCTCATCGGCGTGGGCGGGCCGAGCGGCGTACTCGCCACCGACCTCGTCAATAACGGCACGCTGGTCTTCAACCGGTCGACCGGCTCTGTCTACGCGGGCGCCATCAGCGGCACGGGATCGATCGTGAAGCAGGGAACTGGGATCCTGGCAGTTTCCGGCTCCAGCAGCATGAGCGGTGTCACGACCGTCCAGCAGGGCACGCTGCAGCTTGCGAACGCGACGGCGCTTGGCTCCAGCAGCATGACGGCGGTCGCGGGTGGCACGCTGGCACTCGCCCCGCTCCTGAAGGCGACGGTCGGTGGCCTGGATCCTCTGGCCGGCGGCCTGGTCGATGTCGGCGACGGCATGCTGACGGTGGCTGGCGGCCTTGCGGCGGGCGACATGGTGGCGGCGATCCGCGCCGGAAGGGGCGATGGCTCGTGGAATGGCACCAGCGGCATCACGTCGAGCGCGGCGGCGATCGACTCGTCGCTGGGCGAGTTACGGGGCGTCGGCTGGCTCGACCATGGCGATGGATCGGTGACCTTCGCCTTCGCCGCCCCGGGGGACAGCAACCTCGACTGGAAGGTGGACATGCTCGACGTGGCCAACCTGCTGGGCGGGGGGAAGTTTGACGGCGGCCCCCCGGCCAGCTGGATCGAAGGCGACTTCAACGAGGACGGCATGGTGGACATCCTCGATGCCAGCGATTTTCTTGCCACGGGCCTGTTCGATGCCGGGATCTACAACCCGGCGGCGGCCATCGGCTCCGACCCGGTGACGGCGGTGCCGGAGCCCGCGGGAGTCGTGCTGGCAGTGATCGGACTGTTTCTCGCTGGCACGTCGTATCGGCTCGGTCCGTCCCGGTGTCGGACGGCCGCCGCAGCCGGCTACCGACATGCTTG
>JBBAVQ010000290.1:0-3769 GCA_040397625.1 Pirellulales bacterium
GGGGACGCCCGCGGCCTTACGGCCGGTCGGCTGTCTCTCGCCGTGCACGGCGCTACTGCACGACCTCTCGAAACGCGACGTGCAGCCGGTCGAGCAGGTCGCGGGCCGTCATCGACACCTGCCCGAGATCAGCGGCTGCGGCGTCGCCCGCCCGGCCATGCACCCAGGCCGCAAGCCGCGCCGCGTCAAAGGGCGACATGCCCTGCGCGAGCAGGGCCGCCGACACGCCGGTGAGCACATCACCCGTGCCGGCGGTCGCCATTCCCGGATTGCCGGTCGTATTGCGGGCCTCCCGCCGCCCGTCCGTGACGAGCGTGCCGGCTCCCTTGAGCAGGATCACGGCGCCAACGTCTGCGGCCATCCTCCGGGCCTCGGCCTCGAGAAACGGCCGATCGCCCGCCTCCGGTCCGGCCGGATCGCGGCCCAGGAGCCGAAGCATCTCGCCCGCGTGAGGCGTCAGCAACCGTGGCCCCGCATGCTCGGCAAGCGGCCCGCACTGAGACAGCGCCCAGAGCGCGTCGGCGTCGAATACAGCCGGGCGATCGAGGTGCCGCCAGAGGGTGGCCACGCACTCGCACACCGCGTCAGAACGGCCGATGCCGGGGCCGATGGCAACCGCACTCGCTCGGGCGAGCCGAGTCGCCAGGGCATCGGACGCACCGCTCGAGAATCCTCCTTCGGCAGCCGGGAAGCCCCACGTCATGACGCACGGGTCGAACCCCGCCGCAATGGCCACGACCGGTTCGGGGACGAGCAGTTCCACGAGCCCGGCACCGCTGCGGAGCGCCGCCATCGCCGTGAGCGCCGGAGCCCCTGCCATCCCCACGGAGCCCCCCACCACGACGACGCGGCCAAAGTCCCGCTTGCTCGCCTCGCGCGGTCGCGCCGGCATCCGGGGGAGGTCATCGAACGGTGGTGACGGCATGCCCTCCAAACTCCGGGCGTCGTTGCTGGCGACCATTCTGACCGCCGGTTTCGCGAGTGTGACGGAAATGGAAGCCGCGGGATAGCAGCGGCGTTTGCCGGCCCCGCAGGCAATGGCCCGTGCCGCCGCCGTGATTACCTTGACGCCCGCGGCGAACAAGGGCTACTCTCGCCGCAAAATCCGCCGGTTTTCGGCCCCCCCCGGGCCGCCGGATCCGGCCCATGACGCCGCCCCCACGGGCGGCCCCCCAGGAGACCGCATTTCATGTCCGCCGCACCCAACCCGGGCGACATCTTCGACGTCAAGAAGGTTCGCCGGCTGATCGAGCTCATGAAGGAGCACGATCTCTCCGAACTCGACCTCAAAAAGGCCGACAACCGGGTGCGAATCCGCCGCGGCGGTGAGGTGGTGGCCTACACGGCGCCGGCCGCGCCGGTCGCCAGGCCTGCGGTCCCAGGGCCGGCTGCTGCTGCCGGCGGGGAGCCTGCTGCCGCCGATCGCACCGTCGTGATCAAGAGCCCGATGGTGGGCACCTTTTACAAGGCCAGCGGTCCCGACGCCCCTCCGTTCGTGAAGGTTGGCGACCGGATCGGTCCTGAGAAGACGGCATGCATCATCGAAGCGATGAAGGTCTTCAATGAGATTCCGGCCGGCGTATCGGGGCAGGTGGTGGCGATCCTCGTCGAAAACGGCGCCCCGGTCGAGTTCGGCCAGCCGCTGATCAAGGTCGATCCCGAGGGCTGAGCGGGGCCTGATACCGGCCCTCATGCGCCGGCCCACCCGTGGAGATTTCATGTTCAAACGGATCCTGATTGCAAACCGCGGTGAGATTGCCCTGCGGGTGATTCGGGCCTGCCGCGAACTCGGCGTCGAGACGGTGGCGATCTATAGCGAGGCCGACCGCGGCGCCCCCTATCTCGAACTCGCCGACGAGGCGATCTGCGTGGGCACGGCCAAGGCGGCCGACAGCTACCTGCGGATCGATCGCGTGATCAGCGCCGCCGAGATCGGCAACGTGCAGGCGATCCATCCGGGCTACGGCTTCCTCTCGGAAAACTCCCACTTTGCCGAGGTCTGCCGCTCGTGCGACATCGGCTTCATCGGCCCCACCCCCGAGGCGATGGAACGCGTCGGCGACAAGAACTCCGCCCGGGCCCTGGCCCGCGAGGCGGGCGTGCCCACCGTACCCGGCAGCGAAGGCCTGATCGCCAACGAGCAGGAGGCTGTCCGCATCGCCAAGGAGATCGGCTTCCCGGTGCTCCTCAAGGCCACGGCCGGCGGCGGCGGCAAGGGAATGCGCGTGGCCGCCAATGACCTGGCCCTGGCGAGTGCTTGGCAGCAGGCATCCGCCGAAGCCCAGGCAGCCTTCGGCAACGCGGGGATCTACATCGAGAAGTACATCGAGCGGCCGCGACACGTCGAGATCCAGATTCTCGGCGACCAGCACGGCAACGTGTTCCACCTTTGGGAGCGCGACTGCTCCACCCAGCGGCGACACCAGAAACTCATCGAGGAGAGCCCCTCGCCCCGCCTGCCGCAGGCGATCCGCCAGAAGATGGCCGACGCGGCCGTGCGGCTGGCGAAGACGGCCGGCTACTACTCGGCTGGCACCGTCGAGTTCATCGTCGATCAGCAGGACAACTTCTACTTCATCGAAGTGAACGCCCGAATCCAGGTGGAGCATCCCGTCAGCGAAATGGTGACCGGGATCGATCTGCTCAAGGCCCAGATCCGCGTGGCCGCGGGTGAAAAGCTCGACCTGAAGCAGGCCGACATCAAGCCCCGTGGTCACGCCATCGAGTGCCGGATCAACGCCGAGGATCCAGACGCCAACTTCCGCCCCTGCCCGGGCCGGATCGACCGCATCATCGCGCCGGGCGGCTTCGGCGTCCGCTGGGATTCCCACGCCACCACCGGCTACATCGTGCCCCCCTACTACGACTCGCTCGTCGGCAAGCTGATCGTGCACCAGCCGACCCGCAAGGAGGCGATCGCCACGATGATCCGCGCCCTCAAGGAGCTGCGGGTCGAGGGAATCAAGACGACCGTCCCGCTGCACCTGAAGGTGCTTTCCAATACCGCCTTCCACGAAGCCCAGGTAGACACCACCTTCGTGGAACGCATGCTCGCCGGCTGATCTTCCCAGGAGTCATCGATGTCCGAGTCCCTTGCCCGCCCCGACCGCGCCACCCATCATTTCCGCCGCGTCGCGATTCTCTTCGCCGGCGGCCCCGCCCCGGGCGCCAACGCCGTGATCTCGACCGCCGCCACGTCCTTCATGCGCGAGGGTACGGAGGTGATCGGCATGAAGCACGGCTACTCGTCGCTGGCCGACTTCACTCCCGCCAAGCCGCTCGTCGAGGGCCGCGACTACATCAAGATCACCCCCGAGTTCCTCAAGCGGACGCGGAGCGGCCAGGGCATCATGATCGGCACCGCCCGCACCAATCCCGGCAAGCACGTCTCGCACCCCAGCCACCTCGACGACGCCGAGCGGGTGCAGCCACTGAAAAACGCCTACGAAGGACTCCGCTCACTCGGTGTGGAGGCCCTGATCTCGATCGGCGGCGATGACACCCTCAAGACGGCCAATAAGTTCAAGCTCTACCAGGACCGCCTTCCAGCCGACGCCAAGCGGATCCCGGTGGTCCATCTGCCGAAGACGATCGACAACGACTACATGGGGATCGACTTCACGTTCGGCTACTTCACGGCGGTGGACACGCTTGGCGGTGAGATCCGCAACCTCCTCTACGACGCGGAGGCGAGCCGTTCCTACTTCCTCTGCGAGACGATGGGCCGCAGCGCCGGCTGGCTCTCCTACGGGGCCGCGATCGCCGGCGA
>JBBAVQ010000291.1:0-3757 GCA_040397625.1 Pirellulales bacterium
GGGGCCGTACTGCTGACGTGGGTTCAGGAAGCCCAATCGCGTAAGCGATGGGGGCTGCGATCACCCAGGAGTCGACGAGACTCAGCGGACGCGTGGCTCGGCGACGCCGGGATCGACCTGCAGCAGCCCGAGGTCGAAGCCCCGAGCCACGGCGCCCGCGCGATCCGGGGCGTTGAGTTTGGCCAGCATCGCCGTCACGTGTGCCTTCACCGTCCGCTCGGCGATGCCGAGCCGGTGGCCGATCTCGAGATTGCTGCTCCCCAGGCGCATCAGCCGCAAGACCTCGAGCTCGCGGGCGGAAAGCAGCTCCGGCCGCGGGGCCGCTGCTGCCGGGCGAACACCCATTTGGATCGACTTGTGCCCGGCCTGTACCCGGCGGATCACGGAGACGATTTCCTCGTGGGCGAGCCTTTTCGTGAGGTAGGCGCTGGCCCCCGCCTCGATCGACCGCGCCGCATCGGCGGCCGACTCAGAGGACGTCAGCATCAGGATCCTCACCTCGGGGGCGATCCGCCGGATTCGCTTCAAGGTCTCCACGCCGTCGATGCCCGTCATGCTCACGTCGATGATGGCCACATGGGGCCGGCACTGCGGCACGAGCCTCACGCCGGCTTCGCCGTTGTCGGCCTCCCCCACGACAACGAGATCCCGCTCGAGCGCGAGCAGGTTGGCAAGGCCGGCCCGGAGCACGGCATGGTCATCGATCAGGAGCACACGGATGCGGTCGGCAGCCATCGACAACTTTGCAGGCTTTGGAGTGACGGGACTCATCATTTATTCAACCGTCACATGCCGCGAGATTCATGGTACGAACGGGCAGTTGTCACGCGTACACGTCCGCCACCGCTGCCGTGCTCACCTGTCCGGGCGGAATGGCGACCCTCACGAGCGTGCCGCCGCCGGGTGTCGAATCGATCTCGAACGTCCCGCCCAGTCGCTCCACGCGTTCCCGCATGCCCGCGAGTCCGAAATGGCCGTGCCGCGGCCCGGCCTGCGTGCCCATCTCGAATCCGACGCCGTTGTCCCGGATCTCGATCGTCAGGCCTCCGCCAGGCTCGACATCGACGGACACCGTTACCTGCTCCGGCGACGCGTGATGGAGGGCATTGTGGACGGCCTCCTGGACAACGAGGATGAGGTTCCCCGCCACGTAGGCCGGGATGGCATCCCCGCGGGCGTCGAATGTGAACTGCATGCGAGCTTCGTGCCCCGCTTTCATGCGATCGACCAGTTCGCGGAGCGCATCGGAGAACGAGCGGCCTTCGTTGGGCAGCGATCGCAGCGACCAGACGGTGCCCCGCAGCTGATCCGCGGCATGCTCGACCATCTTTCGGGCCACGCCCAGGTGTCGCCCCACGTCGTCGCCGGCGGCGTCGCGGGAGTTCTCGTCCCGATCCCGCTCCTTGGCCTCGCAGACCTTCAGCTGGAAGGCGATTCCGGTGACCGTCTGGAGGGCGGTGTCGTGCAGGTTGCCCGCGAGCTTGTTCCGCTCGCGGAGCGTGATCTCGTAATCGAGCGCGGCCTGCTGGCGGGCGGATTCCACCGCCACCGCGCGAGCCGTTTGGCGGGCGACCTCGCGTCGCAATACCGTCACCCAAGCGGTCGATGCCACGGCGAGCGAGCCGAGAAGCCCAGCGACGGCCGCCAGCCGACCTGGGGTCCACCAAGGCGGGAGCCGGATCAGGCGGATGTCGGCGCGGTCGCGCACCAGGACGCCGACCTGCGACAGGCTCGTGGAGCCACGGCGACTGGAGGAGTAATCCCGGGACTTTCGTTCCGACTGCACGATCCCCGTGACTTCCACCTCGCTTCCCAGGATGAACGGAGGAGACTCAGGTAGATCGCTCTTCGTGATTCGGGCGGTGAAGGCCGTCCCATTCTCGGTGAGCGTGAGCATGATTCCGTCATCACCACGGTTGACCGCCTCGAGGTTGCCCTGGCATCGGATCAGGCAGCCGTCGTAACTGCCGGGCCGAGCCACCATACCTGCCTGCGAGTGCGTGTCGTTGACGCGGATGATCTCGCCGGGTTGGATCTGCAACGGGGGCGGGGGAGGGCCTGGGGAGAGCTTTCGGGCGACGGCCCAGGCGATCGCTCCGACTCCGGATGTCATGTCGGGGAAGCCCGCCACCTCCACGTGATCGCCGGGCTCGAAGACCGGCGATCCTTCGGCCACGGGGGCCAGGGCCACCTCGACGCCCCCGATCCCATCCTGCAGGAACAGCGTGCCCGGAGCCGCGAAGGAGATGATGCCCGAAGTTCGCACGCGATGACCGGCAAGCGGCTTGGAACGAAAGCGGGCGATGCTCCCCAGGGCCGTGATCGGCAGTTCGAACGGCCCCTGGCTCGGACCACGAATCACGCGGAGGTCGTCGCTGCGGGCCAGATAGAGCCCCGGCGCGATGAACTCGCCTCGCGTGTTGCGAAAGGTCTGGCCGACGCCCACGATCTCGACCTCGGCATCGACCAGTCCATCGGGCCGTTCTGGCATCACGGCCTTCGCGATGGTCACGCTGAACCGGCGGGATGCCGATTCGAAGGCCAGCGACCAGCGCTTGCGATTTTCGATCACGCATTGCACGACACCCGTCGCCCGCACCCGGCGGCCGACGCCCTCCCCGGCAAACAGTTGGGCGATGTCGAGCGACACTGGCTCCGGCAGCGGCTGCTCTCCCAGCCTTCGCATCGCGTGCGCGATGATGCAGGGTGCATAGCCACCGGGATCGACGACGCCGCTTACCTCGACTTCGGCGCCCAACGTCACGTCGAGCAGCCGATGGATCTCCTCCCAGTCCCGGCCTTCCACGGCCGGCAGGTGGGCGAGTTCAAGGTAGATCGCAGCATCGCCATCTTGGATCACCAGCGGCTGACAGAGTGTCACCACTCCCCGGACGACGACGGGCCGCCGCCGCTCGAACTCCTCGATGGGCAAGGAGAGGATCTCGGCGATCGACCGCAAGGGTTCGGCAGCGGCCGCAGGTGGGGGGGCGCCGCCGGTCGGTCCTTCGCTGCACCAGGCCGGGACGGCGACGGCGAATCCGGCGAGGAACGCGACCAACCGGATCGCTGCTCGGTCGGTGGCGGAAACGCGCACGTTCATGAAAATCAAGTGTAGCAGGGGGAAAAAGGCCGACTGCCGGGCTACGGGGTGATCGCGTCATGGCTCGGGCAGGCTCGCCGTCATGCCCTTTCGTACGATGCGGGCCCTGCGACAGACCGCCATAGTAGGGGGCAGAGATGGCGGGGAGGGCGACGGGGCCCGGTGCTTACCGTCCACGCCGTCTCCGGTCTGCTACAAGGGGATAGTTCACCATGACCAAGTCTTCGATCGCCATTCCGCTGCGTGCCTTCATGGTTGCCGCGATGCTCGCCGCCTCGGCGTCCCCCGCCTTTTCCGCCAACTACACCTGGAAGACGCTGTCGGGCACAGGCAACTGGACCGACTCGGTGAACTGGTCGGGCACAAGTGCGACGAACCTCTATCCGGGCTCGGTCGGCAGTGGTACGGCGGATGCGGCGTTCATCCAGGCGAACTACACGTCCGCCCCGACGATCAATCTGAATACCTCCGTGACCATCCGGCAGCTCAACCTGGGCGGTACCACGGGCGCCACGACGTTCCCGGTCACGCTCAGCACATCCAACGGCAGCACGCTGACGCTGTCGCAGACCACGACCACGGGCACGGCGATCCTCGCCGTGAACTCGGCCGTCAACAGCGGCACGAACGTGCTGGCCACCGACATCCTCGTGAACG
>JBBAVQ010000292.1:0-3738 GCA_040397625.1 Pirellulales bacterium
ACGAGCGACTTCATCGTGGGGTTTTGCGGCGAGACCGACGCCGAGTTTCAGACCACGCTCGACCTCGTGAAGACGGTCGGCTTCAAGAACAGCTTCATCTTCAAGTACAGCCCGCGGCCTGGCACGAAGGCCTTCGACCGCCTGCCCGACGACGTGCCGGAGGAGGTGAAGAAAGAGCGGAATCGGCTCCTTCTCGATGCCCAGGAGGAGGCGAGCCTCGCGGGGAATCGCCGGTTCGTGGGGACGCGGGAGCAGGTGCTCGTCGAGGGGCTCTCCGCCCGCGACGAGAAGCGGGCGGTCGATCCCGGGCCCGACGGCGTGGCCCAACTCACGGGCCGCACGATGTGCGACCGGATCGTGGTCTTCGATGCCCCCACGCGGCTCGTTGGGCGGCTCGTTGACATCGACATCCTCGCTGCCGGAGCCTGGTCGCTCTCGGGCGTCGTGGCCGACGGCCTCGCCGACGCCGTGCCGCTCGACACGCTGGACTACTCGGGCGACGCGACGCCGCTGTACGACATTTCCCTTCCTCACCCGAAGCCGCAGGCGGCGACTTCCGAACCCTCGCGGGGCTGACGTGGCCGCGGCCATCGACGTGGCGAGGCTTCTCGATGATCCGGCGGCAGCCGACGCGTGGGGCCGGTCCGCGGGCCTTGTCGATCCTGCCGGGGCTTTCAGGGCTCTGGCGGCTATCGCCCGGGCGGGTGTGCCGCGCGACCTGCTCGGTTCGCTGGCCGGCCGACTCGCCGCTCTGCTGCCGAACGTCGCCGATCCCGACCGTGTGCTCGTGGCCGTTGAGCGGTTCGTGGCCGCCGTCCGCAGCCCGCTGGCGACCGCGGCCCTCTTCGAACGCGATCCGCGGGCCCTCGAGATTCTCCTGGGAATCTTTGCGGCGAGCCCCTACCTCGCCGAACTGGTAATCGCCGATCCGGAGGCGTGGGAGGAGATTCGCGTCGGCCGCGGCCGGCCCGAGAAGAAGGAAACGCTCGCCGCGGCACTGGCCGCCGAGGTGGGCGGGGATGACGCAGTCGAGCGCGTGGCCCGTGGGATCCGGCGGTTCAAGCGGCGGCAGACGCTCCGCATCGCCTATGGCGACATCGTGGAGCAGCAGCGGCTCGAGACGGTGGTTCAGCAGATCTCGCACGTGGCGGACTGTGTGGTCGATCTCGCGGTGCGGACTGCCCTGACCCACGTCACCCGGCAACGGGGCGTGCCCCGCGGGCCGGACGGCCGTCCGGCCACGATCGCCGCGATGGCCCTGGGCAAACTCGGCGGAGGGGAACTGAACTACTCCAGCGACATCGATCTCGTGTTCGTGCATTCCGCCGATGGTCGGGTCGAGGGGCAGCGGCCGTGCACCAACCAGGAGTTCTTCGATCGCGTGGTGCAAGACGCCGTGCGACTCATCGCCGATCCCACCGAACACGGCGCCGCCTACCGCGTCGATCTGCGGCTGCGGCCCCATGGCAGCGTCGGGCCGGCCTCGATGGCTCTCGAGCCGATGCTGCACTACTTCGACCAGGCGGGCCGAACCTGGGAGCGGCAGGCATGGGTGAAGGCACGGTGCGTCGGCGGCGACCTTGATCTTGGCCACCGGCTGCTCGCGGCGGTGGAGCCCTGGATCTGGCGGCGATGGCTCACGCGGGCCGACATCAGCGGCATCAAGGCGCTCAAGCGGCGGATCGAGCAGCGGGCGATCCGCGAAGGGGGCGACGCGACCGACGTGAAGAGCGGCCGGGGCGGCATTCGCGATATCGAGTTCACGATCCAGTTTCTGCAGCTCCTCAGCGGCGGCGACACGCCACGAGTCCGCACCGGCACCACGCTCGAGGCGATCCGCCGGCTGGCCGAGGCCGACGCCCTCACCGACCAGGAGCGGGAAATCCTCGAGCGGACCTACACGCTGCTGCGGACCGTCGAGCATCGGCTCCAGATCCTCTACGACCGGCAGACACACACGCTGCCGACGTCCGATGACGAACTGGCGCGGCTCGCTTTTCGGCTCGGCTACGGCGGCGATGCGGCCGATCGTGATCGGCTGCGGCGGGAACTCGCCGAGGCGACGGCTCTGAATCGTCGGATTCTCGACCATCTGCTGCACGACGCCTTTCCCGACGACGCCGTCCCGGAGCCGGAGGTCGATCTCGTGCTCGACCCGGACCCTGATGCGGCGATGGTGTGCGAGATACTGTCACGGCACGGCTTTCGCGACGCCCCCGCCGCCCATCGGGCGCTCGTGTCGCTGGGCGAGGAGAAGGTGCGGTTCCTGTCGACGCGGCGGTGTCGCCACTTCCTCGCCGCCATCGCGCCACGGCTCCTGGCAGCGATCGCCCGCACGCCCGACCGCGACGCCACGCTCACCACACTCGCCGGCGTAGCCGACTCGCTTGGCGGCAAGGGGGTGCTCTGGGAACTCTTCAGCTTCAATCCGCCCTCGCTCGACCTCACCGTTCGCCTCTGCTCGTCGAGCCCGTTCCTGGCGAACCTCCTCACCACGAACCCGGGCATGATCGACGAACTGCTCGACAGCCTGCTCATCGAGCGGCTGCCGACCGCCGAGTCGCTCGAGGTGAGCCTCGCCGAACTCTGCCGCGGAGCGGTTGACATCGATCCGATCCTGCAGGCCTTCAAGTCGTCGCAGCAGCTGCGGGTGGGGGTTCGCGACATGCTCGGCCGGCAGGATGCCGAGTCCACGA
The DNA here is from genome assembly GCA_040397625.1 of Pirellulales bacterium. Taxonomy (GTDB): domain Bacteria; phylum Planctomycetota; class Planctomycetia; order Pirellulales; family UBA1268; genus QWPN01. The sequence continues at coordinate 2,697 of JBBAVQ010000292.1, forward strand.
CGGCCGCGCTGACCGGCATCGCCGAGGCGCTGGTGAAGCAGGTGGTGACGGTGGAGATGGAGGCACTGACAGGGCGTCTCGGGCAGCCTCGCGCCGCCGATGGCGGCAGCGCCGGTCCGATCGTGCTCGCGATGGGTAAGTTTGGCGGCCGCGAGATGAACTACGCCAGCGACGTTGACGTGGTCTTTCTCTACGACCACGAGGGCACAACGGTGCCGGCCCGCCGTGGACGGAAGCCTGCCGAGGGGACGAGCAACGCCCACTTCTTCGGTGAACTGGCCCAGCGGACGATGCGGGTGTTCAACGCCTTCGGACCGCAGGGGAGGCTCTACGACATGGATTCACGGCTACGGCCGAGCGGCAGAAGTGGTCCGGCGGCGATCTCACTGGCCGAGTTCGCCCGCTACTTCGCGGAGGACGGCCCGGCGGCGGTGTGGGAGCGGCAGGCGCTTGTGAAGGCCAGGCCCGTGGTGGGCGGCACGGCAGGGGCCGCCGCAGTGCGACGGATCATCGACGAGGCCACCTACGGTCGGTCGTGGACGCCCGCGGACGTGGAATCGATCCGGCGCATGCGGTTCCGAATGGAGGAGGGCGCGAAGCCGACGAACCTGAAGCGCGGCCCCGGCGGAGTAGTCGACATCGAGTTCGTCGCCCAGATGCTGCAGCTCGTACATGGCGGACGCGAGCCACGGCTGCGGACCAGCGGCACCCTGCCGGCGCTCGTGGCGCTTCGCGAGGCGGGTCTGCTCGGAAGCGGGCGGTTCGCGTTTCTGGAACAGGCATACCGTACGCTGCGGGCGATCGAGGGCCGACTCCGGCTGCTCGACGCGGCCGCACGTCATGACCTTCCCGAGTCGGACGACGAGCGGCGGAAGCTCGCCCAGCTCCTTGGCTACGCCGACACCGAGTCACTCGTCGCCGATGTCCGCAACACGACCAGCCGTGTCCGCGCCGAGTTCAATGCGGTGTTCGACGAGGCGAGGGCGTAGCCGCAGGTTGGAAACGGGGGGGTCGGCACAGGTTGAAAACCTGTGCTACGAGG
>JBBAVQ010000293.1:0-3710 GCA_040397625.1 Pirellulales bacterium
CCCGGATCGACCGGGCGAGCCGCTGGCAGCAGTTCTGGCACATCACGCTGCCGCTCCTCAAGCCGGTGCTCCTGCCGGCCGCCACGCTCGGCGCCATCTGGACCTTCAACAACCTCAACGTGATCTGGCTCGTCTCGAACGGCGGCGAGCCGCAGGATTCCACCCACATTCTCGTGTCGTACGTCTACAAGTCGGTGTTCAATCTCTACCGCTACGGCTACGGTGCCGCCCTCTCGATGGTGATGTTTCTGATCCTGCTCGCCTTCTCGGTCGTGTTCCTGCAGCGGACGCGGGCCACGGAGAGCGTCTACCGATGATCGCCGCAGCCGCCACGAGCACGAGGAGACGGTCATGAAGGAACCGCTGCGGATCACGCTCCTGCGGCACGCCGTGCTGCTCTTGTTCGTGGCGATCTCGCTCTATCCCGTGCTCAACGTGGTGTCGATCTCACTCCGCCCGGGCGATCGGCTGCGGTCCACGGACCTCTCGATCATTCCGCCCGACTGGACGTTCGAGAGCTACGTGAAGCTGTTCACTGAGCAGCCCTTTCTCCGCTGGCTCGGCAACTCGCTCGTCGTCTCGGGAGTGGTCACGCTCACCGGTGTAGCGCTAGCCTCGACGGCCGGCTACGCCTTCAGCCGGTTCCGGTTCATCGGCCGGAAGGCCACGATGCTCGCGATCCTGACCACGCAGATGTTTCCCGCCACGATGCTCCTCCTGCCGCTCTACGTGCTGATCGCCAAGCTCGGCCTCGTCGACACCTGGCTCGGCCTGATGGTCTTCTACACGGCCACGGCGCTGCCCTTCTGCGTCTGGCAGATGAAGGGCTTTTACGACACGATCCCTGCGTCGCTCGAGGAGGCGGCGCGGATCGACGGCTGCTCGCGGGCCCAGGCGTTCTGGCACGTCGTCCTGCCGCTGGCCACCCCGGGCCTGGTGATCACGGCGCTCTTCAGCTTCATGACGGCGTGGAGCGAATACATCGTGGCCGCGCAGGTGATGCAGGACGAATCGATGTTCACGCTGCCGCTGGGTATCAAGGGGTTCCAGGCGAGCCTCTCGTCGCAGTGGGGGCTTTACGCCGCGGCCTCCATCCTGGTGAGCATCCCCGTGGTGGCGGTGTTTCTCGCGTTCAGCAAGTACCTGGTCAACGGGCTCACCGTCGGCTCGGTGAAGGAGTAGGGCACCGCCCTGTCAGCCATGGCCACCGTCACGATTCGAGATCTCCACAAGCGGTATGCCGAGGGTTTCCACGCCGTCCGCGGCATTTCGCTCGACATCGCCGACGGCGAGTTTCTCGTGCTCGTGGGGCCGTCGGGCTGCGGCAAATCGACCACGCTGCGGATGGTGGCGGGGCTTGAGGAGGTGACCGGCGGTGAGATCCGCATCGGTGACCGCGTGGTCAACGACGTGGCCCCCGGCGACCGCGACATCGCCATGGTGTTTCAGAACTACGCCCTCTACCCGCACCTCTCGGTGCGGGAGAACATGGCGTTTGGCCTCAAGATGCGCGGCACTCCGGCCGCGGAGATCGACCGCCGCGTGGCCGACGCGGCGGCGGCCCTCTCGATCGAGCACCTTCTCGCCCGCCGGCCTCGCGAACTCTCCGGCGGCCAGCGGCAACGGGTGGCCGTCGGGCGGGCGATCGTCCGCGAACCCGAGGTGTTTCTGTTCGACGAGCCGCTGTCGAACCTCGACGCCAAGCTCCGCGTGCAGATGCGGGCCGAGCTCGCCCGCCTGCACCGCCGGCTGGGGACGACCGTGATCTACGTGACCCACGACCAGGTCGAGGCGATGACGCTCGGCGACCGGATCGTGCTGATGAACCACGGCGTGATCCAGCAAATCGATGCGCCGTTGGCGATCTACCGCCGGCCCGCCAACCGGTTTGTGGCCTCGTTCATTGGCAGCCCGACGATGAACTTTTTCCCGGGATCGATCCGCGACGGGTTGTTCGTGGTCGAAGGCGATGCAGCTCGCCTGCCACTTGGTCCTCATGCGGTAGGGACGCCGCCGGGTTTCGTCGCCGCAAGCCTGCCGCCGGGCCCAGCCGTGCTCGGCGTCCGCCCCGAGGACCTCGTCGTCGATGGAGACGCGATCCCGTTTACGACCGCCGTGATCGACGTGGCCGAGCAGATGGGCCACGAGACGCTGGCCCACGTTTCGGTCGGCGGGTCTTCCCACGTGGTCCGGGTGCCGGGCGACCGGGCGGCTTCCCCGGGCGACCGGCTTTCGCTGGGCGTGCGGCCGGGTGGTGTCCACCTGTTCGCGGCGGACGACGAGGGCCGCCGCCTGAACTGACCCGATGCCCACGCGACGCCGGTGCAAACGCGGCTTCGTCGGCCGGGCTTGGCGGCGGCGGGGCGGGGGCGAAGTGCTGGAGGATCGCCGCGGCCACGACCGCCGGCGGGTGCCCCTCGCCGACGAGTTTGTCCACCACCGGCAGCCGGGCCCGGAAGGCGTTGCCGCCCAGCGTCTCCCGCAGTCGTTCGACGAGCCGCTCCGCCCGACGGGCATCGACGGCCGCCGCGGTCGGCATCCGCTCCCGGCGAATCCGTGTCTTAAGAGTCCGCTCGATGAACTGGAGCTTGTAGGCGGCCCCACCTGACACCAGCGTGATCGCCAGCCCCTTGCGGCCGGCGCGGCCCGTCCGGCCGATGCGGTGAATGTAGTCCTCCGCGTCGTAGGGCATGTCGTAGTTGATGACGAGGCCGAGGTCGTCCACGTCGATGCCCCGCGCGGCCACGTCGGTGGCCACGAGGAAGGCAAACGCACCCTTCTTGAACGCGTTCATCACTCGCGTCCGCTGGGCCTGGGCCATGCCGCCGTGCAACCGCTCCGCGGGGCATCCCCGGGAGCCGAGGGCGTCGGCGAGTTCCTCGACCATCTGCTGCGTGTTGCAGAAGATCACGCCGCTCGAGACATCGTGGTAGTCGAGCAGCCGCGTGATCGCCTCGAGCTTGGCACGGTGCGGAACCTCGTAGGCGATCTGATCGACGGCTGCGGGCCCGCCGGCGGAACGGGAGCCGACGCTCACCGAGACGGCGTCGCGGGAGTGTCCGGCGACGAGTGAGCGGATCTCCGCCGACAGGGTGGCGGAGAAGAACACCGTCTGGCGATCTGCCGGCGCGGCGGCCAGGATCTTCTCGATGTCTTCGCGGAACCCCATGTCGAGCATCCGATCGGCCTCGTCGAGCACGACCATCCCCACGGTCGAAAGGTCGAGCGTGCCCCGCGCGATGTGATCGACGAGCCGGCCCGGCGTGCCGACGAGGATGTGGACGCCACGGCGGAGTTCTGCGAACTGCGGCTCATAGGCGGCACCGCCGTAGACGGCGAACGAGCGGACGCGGCTGGCGTTGCCGGTCAGTTTTCGCACCTCGCCAGCCACCTGCGTCGCCAGTTCGCGCGTGGGCACGAGGATCAGCACCTGCGTCGCGCCGCGGGCCGGGTCGATCCGCTCCACGGCCGGAATGCAGAACGCCGCCGTCTTACCCGAGCCAGTCTCCGACTGGCCGATCACGTCGCGGCCCTCCATGATCGGCGGGATCGTCGCGGCCTGAATCGGCGTGGCATTCTCGAAGCCCAGCCGGGCGACCGCCTCGAGCACGTGGGCCGAGAGGCCAAGGGACGAAAATGGCACGCGATCGGAAGCGGGGGCGGGATCTTGAGCGGAAGCGTGATCTTTCGAGGAGGCCATGGGCCAGGGA
>JBBAVQ010000294.1:0-3703 GCA_040397625.1 Pirellulales bacterium
GCGTAACGCCGTAAGGCGTACGACCGTCCCTCGTTAGACCCTGCCCCCATCGCGGCATGCCCGCGGCCTCACGGCTCGTCGGCCCGCCGCCGGCTAGCGCCGCACGAGCGCGTGGAACTCGGTGGTGAGCCGCTTCGTGGTCGGACCGGGAACGCCATCCCCCACCTTGCGGCCGTCGATCTCGACGACCGGGATCACCTCGGCCGCCGTGCCGGTGAGAAAGCATTCCTCGGCGGTGTAGAGGTCGTGCCGCACGAGCGTGACCTCGCGGCAGTCGATGCCGGATGCGATCGCGAGCTCCATCACGGCGTTGCGGGTGATGCCCTCCAGGATGCCCGCATCGGGTGGCGGCGTGAGGAGTTTGCCGCCACGGACGACGAACACGTTGTCGCCCGTGCACTCCGCCACTTCGCCCTTGTGGTTGAGCATCAGCGCCTCGACGCAGCCCGCCTGCAGGCCCTCGAGCTTGGCCATGATGTTGTTCAAGTAGTTGAGCGACTTGATTCGCGGCGAGAGCGCGGCCGACTGCGTCCGCTGGGTGGCGGCAGTCACGATCCTGAGGCCCTTCTCGTAAAACTCCTTGGGATAGAGGCTGATCGTGTCGGCGATCACGATCACCTGCGGGTGCTTCGTCTTGTTGGGATCGAGGCCGAGGCTGCCGGCGCCGCGGGTGACCACCAGCCGCACGTAGCCGTCGGTGAGGTTGTTGGCGGCGAGCGTGTCGATCACCGCCTTCGCCACCACGCCCTTCGCGAGCGGGATCTCGAGGCAAATCGCCCGGGCGCTGTCGTAGAGCCGGTCGAGGTGCTCGTCGAGCCGGAACACCTTCCCGGCGTAGCTCCGCAGTCCCTCAAACACGCCGTCGCCGTAGAGCAGCCCGTGGTCGAACACGCTCACGACCGCCTGCTCCTCGGGGACGAGGCGGTCGTTCATGAAGATGATCCGCGACATGACGTAAGGTTCCTGGCGTGCGCTGGGCGGGACGGCGAGTCGGGCCGCCGATGGAAGGCGTGTTCAGCCCGCCTTCCGCCGGGCTGCATGACGAGCCTGACCGGCCTCTTCGGAGGAAAGCGGGGCGTCATCGACGCGGCCCGCCGCCAACCGCACGATCCGGTCGGCCCGCCGGGCAACAGCCGCGTCGTGCGTGACGAGAACTATAGAAAGGCCGTCGGCGCGGTTCAACTCGCAGAGCGTATCGAGGATTCCGGCACCCGTGGCCTCGTCGAGATTGCCCGTCGGCTCGTCCGCGAGCAGCACCCGTGGCCGCGTGACGAGCGCCCGGGCGATCGCCACCCGCTGCATCTCACCCCCCGAGAGCTGCCGCGGCTTGTGACGCAGGCGGCCGCCAAGACCGAAGCGGTCGAGGAGCGCCCGCGCGGCATCGCGGGCCTGCTGCCGGACCCGCAGCCACTCGATCACGCCGTGCCGCACCATCAAGGGCGCGAGGACATTCTCCAGGGCGTCGAGTTCGGGAAGCAGGTGGTACGACTGGAAGACCATTCCGACTGCGGTGTTTCGCAGCCGGTCGCGCCGGGACGACGACAGCCCGCCGATCCGCGTGCCGTCGAGTTCGATGGAGCCCGAATCGGCCGCGTCGAGCAGGCCCATGAGGTGCAACAGCGTGCTCTTCCCCGATCCGCTCTGGCCCACGATCGACACAAACTCGCCGGCGGCGAGTTCAAAGTCGACCCCGCGCAGCACTTCGAGCGTGGTCTCGCCGGAGCGGTAGTTCTTCCGCAGGTCGCACACGCGGAGGATCGGCGGGGCTGTGTCAGTCATGCCGCAGCGCCTCCACGGGATGGAGCCGCGCCGCCCGCAGGGCCGGCAGCACGCTCGAGCCGACGGCGATCCCGACGGCGCCCACCATGATCCAGAGCACCGTAAACGGATGGACGATCGACGGGATCCGGTAGAAGTAGTAGATCGAGGGATCGAACACCCGCTCGCCCGTGCACCACTCGACGCCGGCGCGAATCGAGTTGATGTTCCAGGCGATCGAAAGCCCGAGGGCGAGGCCCGCCCCGGCACCCACCATGCCGAGGAACAGCCCGTAGCCCAGGAAGATGCCGCCAATGCCGCCGGCCGAGGCGCCGAGCGACTTGAGGATGCCGATGTCCCGCGTCTTCTCGACCACGATCATGAAGAAGATCGCGAGGATCCCAAACCCGGCCACGGCAATGATCAGAAACAGGAGGATGTTGAGCACCGACATCTCCATGTCCACCGCGGCGAGGAGCGGGCCCTGCTTGTCGCGCCAGGTGGAGACGGCATAGAGATCGGCCGGAAAGACCTTGCGGAGCGTGTCGCGAACCCGGTCGAGGTCGGCCCCCTCGCGGAGCTTGATCTGGATCGAGTTGACGCTCGCCAGACCCGACTGCGGGTCGATCATGCCCCGCATCCGCTGGAGCGCTGCGATCGGCACGAACACGAAGTTCGAGTCGTACTCGCTCATCTTGCTCTCGTAGAAATCGACCACGGTGAACGTGTCGCTGACCGCCTTCGGCGGCGTGCCGGCGGTGGGGAAGGTGATCTTCACGTCGTCGCCGGGCAGCACCAGGAAACGGTCGGTGCCGGCGTTGTCGCGAAAGCTTGCCAGGCCGATGCCCGGCACGATGCCGGTGAACTGCTCACGCGCCGGATCCATCTTCGTGCCCTCTTCGGGCCGCACCTGCCGGAACGGATCGGCCGGTTTTCCCACGGCTGCGGGATCCGCCGCCTGATCCACCGGCGGGGCTGGCGCATCGGCCGTCGTGGCGGCAAGCACCGCATTGACCTGCTGATCGACCGAGCGGGCCGGGCCACCCTCCGCCGCCTCGGCATCCGCGCCCGCACGACGGTCGGCCTCGAGCTTCTCCCGCCAGACCCGCTCCCGCTCCACCCGCATGCGGCGGTGCGGCCAGCCGGCGCCTTCGAGCGCCGGCCGTGTGACGGCCTTCGTGTCGGACTGGCTGTCGATCGTGTCGTAGCCGCCGTCACGGAGGCTGAACGAGAGCTGGCCGCGATTGGCCGGGTGCTGGAGGTAGCGACCGAAATCACTCACCTGGGCGTGCGTGGCCTCGTCGATCCCGATCAGCATGATCTGCCGGGTGATCCACTGGCCGCGGACCTGAAAGTTGAGCATCGCCGGCACCGCCACGGTGGGCGTCATACCCACGATGTCGTCGCCGGCGGCCCGCTTGATCTCGTCCATGTGCCACTGCGGATCCTGGAACCCGGAGAGCGAGTGGCTCTCGAACACGAGGTCGGAGAGGATCCCGTGAATCCTGGTCTGCATCTCGTACGAGAAGCCGGCCATGACGGCGTTGACCACGATCATGGTCGCCACGCCGAGCGTGACGCTGACGATGCTCGCCAGCGCAATCCAGCGGGTGCGGAGATACCGCCAACAGAGGAGGAGTTTGTACATAGCCGTCGCGCGAGCCTCTCGGGGGGCGGAACGATAGCAGCCCCCCCGCCCCGCCGAAACCCCGGAATCACCCCTGCTTGTGCCCGCAGAAGCCCGCGGCCTGACGGCCTGTCGGCTTGAACACGAGCCCAACGTGTGGGACGCCCGAGGCCTTACGGCCTTCGGCTTGTACGAAACCTGTCCAAGCCCAACGCCGTGAGGCGTGGGGCGAACCGCCATCAGACGCCGTATCCAACGTAGTGCGCCCGAGGCCTTACGGCCTTCGGCTTGTACGAAACCTGTCCAAGCCCAACGCCG
>JBBAVQ010000295.1:0-3699 GCA_040397625.1 Pirellulales bacterium
CGCTCGCCGCCGCCACGCTTGATCCCCTCGCTCCCGCTCGGGGCTTCCTGGCGGAGTGACATCGCCGCGGGAACGCCTCAGGATCACGTGTGACGCGTTGAAGGGGGCATGTCATAGCGAGCCGCCACCGACCTTGCCGGTCGTTCCGATCCTGCGGCCTGCCGTCGATTTGCTTCTCGGCCGCCGCCGATCATCCTTGAGCGGAACTGGCACCGGACGCGGCAGGAACCGCTGGCCCGACCGAGTTTCGGGTACTTTCATGCGCACCGCTTTTGTTACCGGCGGCACCGGCTTCATCGGCCGGCATCTTGTCGACGCCCTGCTCGACCGCGGCGTTGAGGTCCGCTGTCTGGTACGGTCGCCGGCTCGTGCAGGTCACTTGAACCGCGACGGTGTGCGGACCGTGTCGGGATCGCTTGCCGACGTTTCGGCGTGGCGATCCGAACTGGCCGGCTGCGACGCCGTCTTCAACGTCGGCGGACTCGTGGCGGCCTGCAAGCGCGACGAACTGTTTGGCATCAACGGCCGCGCCGTCGGCGGGCTGGCAGATGCCTGCGCAGCGCTCGACGCTCCTCCCACGCTCGTCCAGGTATCGTCGCTCGCGGCGGCCGGCCCGCCCCCCGTGGGCAAGCCGGTCCGCGACGAGGCCGACCCGTTCGCGCCGGTATCGGACTACGGCGCCAGCAAACTCCTCGGCGATGGCGAACTCCGCAAGCGGGCCGATCGGCTGCCGATCACGAGCATTCAGCCGGGCATCGTGTTCGGACCACACGACGTGCAGGTGCTCATGCTGTATCAGATGATCAACGCTGCCCGGCTCCACCTCCCGATGGGATTCCGGCCGGTGCCTGTGTCGATGATCCACGTGGCCGACCTCGTGGCACTCATGCTCGCCGCCGCCGATCGCGGCGAGCGGATGAAGCCCACGGGCGGCAACGGCCACGCTGGCAGCGGCGTGTATCACGCCTGCGATGACCGCGAATACCCCAGCTACGGCGAGTTTGGCCAGCGGATCGCGCGGGCACTCGGTCGCTGGGTGTTCGTGCTGCCGGTGGCGACCCCCGTCGCGTGGCCGGTCGTCAGCATTTTGTCCACCTGCTCGAATCTCGCCGGCAAGCCAAGCCTGATCTCGCCCGACAAGCTCCGGGAAGCCACGGCCCGCAGCTGGGCGGCATCGGCGGCGAAGGCTCGCTCGCACCTCGGATTCGCGCCGGCAGCGAGCGTCGATCAGCGCCTTCGAGAAACGGGCGACTGGTTCCGCTCCAACGGTCTGCTGTAGGCTGCTCCTGGCGAAGCGACCTTCGCCCCCAAGGAGATCCTCATGCGCGACACTCGCCGAAACGGCCCCTCACTCTCCCGCCGCGAATTCGCCGCCGGCCTCGCCGCGGCCACGGCAGCCACGGCCGCAGCACCCGCCTTCGCACAGGCCCGCCGACTCGCGGCCACCGAAACCATCATCGGCGAGGGCGCGCACCAGTTCCGCGTGAAGCACCACTTCCCGCAGCTCCCCGATCGCTTCACCTGGCAGACAACCCACGGCGTGGCCCTCGACGAGGCCGGTAATCTCTACGTGATCCACGAGGGGAAGAACGACCGCAGAGACCACCCGTCGATCTTCGTGTTCGACCCCGAAGGAAAGTTTGTCCGCGCGTTCGGCAGCGAGTTTCAGGGAGGCGGCCACGGCATCGAGGTTCGCAAGGAGGGCAACGAGGAGTTCCTCTACGTCTGCGGTTACCAAGATGTGAAGTGCTTCGCGAAGCTCACGCCGACCGGTGAGACTGTCTGGTTCCGCAAGGCGCCGATGGAGGCGGGCTGCTACGCGGCAGGCGAAGACACCTCCACCAAGAAGAACTGGACCCGCCAGGGCTTTTTGCCCACCAACTTCGCCTTTCTCGACGACGGTGGATTCCTGCTCGCCGACGGCTACGGGTCGTTTCGGGTCCATCGCTACGACAAAGACGCAAAGTGGCTCTCATCGTTCGGCGGCGCGGGCGAGGGCCAGGGCACGTTCGACACGCCCCACGGCATTTGGATCGACCGTCGCCCCGCTGCCGACGGCACGGCCAGCGAGCCGACGATCGTGGTCTGCGACCGGGCCCACCACACGCTCCAGCTCTTGTCCCTCGACGGGACCTACAAGGAGACGATCTCGGGCTTCGGACTGCCGGCGAACATCGACACCTGGAAGAACCTGATGCTCGTGCCGGAACTCAAGGCCTGCGTGACAATCCTCGGCCCCGACAACAAGCCCGTGGCACAGCTCGGCCGGGCGGTCGAGCGGCTCGACGAGATCAAGGGCCTGCGAACGCAGCCCGATAAGTGGCTCGACGGCCAGTTCGTCCATCCGCACGACGCCTGCTTCACCGCCACCGGCGACATCATCGTCGCCGAGTGGGTCGGCACCGGCCGCGTCACGAAATTGGAGCGGGTCTGACACAACGACGCCGCCCCGGGGAGCCGGCCTGATGCGCAGCTTCGACGTGATCGTCGCCGGGGCCGGCGGCATGGGAACGGCCGCGGCCGCGCACCTCGCTCGCCGCGGCGCGAGCGTGCTCGCCCTCGACCGCTTTCCGCCGGGCCATGCCCGCGGCAGTTCGCACGGCCAGACGCGGCTGATCCGGCTCGCCTACTTCGAGCATCCCGACTACGTGCCCCTGCTGCGGCGGGCCCGCGAGTTGTGGCGTGGCCTCGAACACGACTCGGGCGCGCCGCTCCTCACGGAGTGCGGTCTGCTTTCATCGGGGCCTACCGACGGCGACGTGATCGCGGGCACGATCCGCTCGGCACGGGAGCACGGTCTCGCCGTCGAGCGGATGACCGCCCGTGAGGCGATGCGCCGCTGGCCCGCATTCACGATCCCCGATGAGTGGGAATCCGTCTTCGAGGCCGAGGCTGGCCACCTCGCGGTGGAGGCCTGCGTGCGGGCCCATGCCGAGGTGGCCGTGCGGCACGGCGCCGTGATCGAGGCCGATCACGACATCCGCAGCTGGCGGGTCGAGGGTGGCTCGGTCGTCGTGGAAACGTCGCGGGAAATAGTCACTGCGAATCGCCTCGTGCTCTGCCCGGGCCCGTGGGCGGCCGATCTGCTTCAGTTGCCCGCCATCCCGTTCACGGTGCTGCGGAAGTCGCTCTTCTGGTATCCGCCGTCGGCAGGCCTCTCCGCAGCCGACGCCGCGGCCCTCCCGACCTTCGCCTTCGACACGCCCCGCGGATTCTTCTACGGATTTCCGGCGATCGACGCCCGCGGCCTCAAACTCGCCGAGCACACGGGTGGCCGCGTGGTCGCCGACCCGCAGCACGTCGATCGCGCCATCGACGCCTCGGAGCAGGCCATCATCGAGGGCTGGCTGGCCGACCACCTCCCGGATGTCGGCCGCACGCGGACCGCGCACGAGGTCTGCCTCTATACGATGTCGCCCGACCACCACTTCGTGGTCGGCCTCCATCCTGAGCACACCCAGGTCGCCGTCGCCGCTGGCTTCTCGGGCCACGGCTTCAAGTGTGCGAGTGTGATCGGCGAAGTGCTCGCCGACCTCGCCCTCACCGGCACCACGCCGCATTCCGTGGGCTTTCTTTCGCCGCGACGATTTCCGGTATGAGCAGATGCGGGAAGTCACACCGATACTCAGGCGGCCCCCATCGCTTACGCGATTGGGCTTCCTGAACCCGCAGGAAGCGTAACCGCGTAAGCGGTACGGC
>JBBAVQ010000296.1:0-3650 GCA_040397625.1 Pirellulales bacterium
GTCCGCTGCGCTTCGCCATCCTGGCTTCGCTTGCTCCCATAGCCCGGCTCCCGGGCACGGGCAGCCCCTCGCACCATCATCCCTCGCATGGATTCCGGACGGGGGAGCAGCCGGATCGGAGGCACGCGCAGAAGCCGGTGAGACGTGTGCCACGCGGCGGTCGCTCCGAAGCGTTTGAGCAGAGAACTCACACGTCCCGCCGGCGCCGAGCATGTCGCCGGCCGGCTGCGGTGATGCCAATCAGGCACAGGTTGAAAACCTGTGCTACGGGGTCGTCATCACGAAGCCCACGTCGTCGTTGCCCTCCGGGGCCGCATCTCGCCACGGTGGAGGCCCGCCGTCGTCGCCGCCGTCGGGCCCGATCGAGTAAACCGAAAGCCCTGCGTCGCTCCGCTTCATCGCGAGCGGCTTGCCGCCCTCGGCGAAGGGGTCGGCGGGCAGCACGAATGGTGGCATGGCCCCGAACGCCGCCGGCTCGAGCGGGAGCACGCCGGTGGCCAGTCGCTGCTTCGTCGCCGCCACGAGCACTGTGGCCGCGCGGTGCGCCGCTTCACTGCGAGCGCGGGACTGAAACACACTGGTGAGGGCGGGAACCATCATCCGGGAGAGTATCCCGGGCGGATGCTCGAGCAGATTCTTTTCCAGGGCCTCAGCCTCTCGCTTCATCTGCGGGTAATCCGTGCGTTCCTCACGGCGGGCCGCGAGTTGCTGAAAGCCGTGCATCAGCCGCCGGTAGCCGTCAAGGTCGCCCGGCAGGAAAAACACCCGGAAGATCGGTCCGACGTCGCAGACCTTGGCCACCTTGTCCGCCTGATCAGGCCCGAATACCTCGCTGGATGCCATCCGCCCATCAGCGAATCCCGCGAAGCTTGCGAGTCCAAACGCCTCCTCACCATAGAGCGCCGGCAGGAGGTCGAGCGACCGGCCGACGAGATCGCGGACCTCCGGCGATTCGAGCAGCGGCGCGTCATCGGCCCCAAGCCTCGGCAGCAGGTCGGCGAGTTCCGCCAGAGCCACGTGATCGAGGGCGATGCCCACGAGGTACAACACGAGGATCGATTCCGACGCTGCGTGGCGGCCGAGTCGCTGGATCCGGACGATGTCGGACAAGGCGTCGGCGTGCCGTCCCTCGGCCGCGGCCCGCCGCGCGGCAAGGGCCAGAAGCCGGCTCTCGCTCCGGAGTGTCTGAACCTCCGAGAGGATCATGTCCATCGACGGCCGGCTCCAGTCGCGGGTGAAGCGGCAGGTGTCGCGATCGGCGGCCCGGCGAACGAGGTCCAGCGTCGCCGCATGACGGAGGAGAAACACCGTGACCGCCTCCCGCATTACGTCGCCCGCCGGATCGAGCGGCGAATCCTCCGCGTGAAACTCCTTGTCGGCCGCGATCGCCGCACCGGCCTGCAGATGCAGGGGCGCGGCGTTCTCGTCGTCGGCCACGATCGGAGGCAGGTTCGACTGCATGAGGTGTGCGGCTTCGAGCCGCAGGTAGGGAGCCTGGGCGACGACGGCGTTGTCGAGGATCAGGAGGATCCCTAAGGTCACGGCCGTTGCGATACCGGCAAGCGCCATCAGGCCGATGAGCGGCCAGCGGGTTGCCGACGGTTCGCGGTCGTCGCGCGGCGCGAGGCCGGCCCGCACGATCCACGCGCCGCCGATCACGAGCGACAGAAGCACCGTGATCGCCTGCGGAAACCAGTTGGACTGGATCCGCATCCCGAAGGCGAGCCACCACGCTGCAGCCACGATCGGCAGCATGGCGATCACCGGCAGGCCGGCCCCGACCGCCGCGAGCAGGGCCTTCAGCAGGCCCTGCTTCACCCGCGCCGCCGCCGCCGTGCAGGCCGCCGTCCAGAGCAGCCCCGCCACGACGGCGAACAAGAACAACAAACCATGACCCATCAGGGAGCCTCCACGATCAGCCCGGGGACGTGCGCGAAATGTTCGTCGTACGCCACGATCCGCCCGCCGTTCTCCAAGGCGGCGGCCGCGATCCATATGTCGTTCGTGGGAATCGGTGTCCCATGCCGACGCAGCGTTGCCACCAAGGCCCCGTATCGCTCCGCCACGTTGTCGGTGGTATCGATCACACTGACGCCGGGCTGCCGGCGAAACTGGGCCAGAAGGGCCACGTTCTCCGCGGCCCGCAAACCCGCATGAAAACCGGCATAGAGCTCACCAAGGGCGGTGGCCGGGATGCACACTTCGTCGGCGTGCTCAAGCAGCGTCTGAAGCGGCGCATGGCCTCGCATGAGCCGGCTGTAGCCGCTTGTGTCGAGGCACAGGCGGATCACTGCCAGACCTCCCGGTCGAGCCGTTCCAACTGCCCGAGCGCCTCGTCAAACGTGGCCGCCTCGTCGGACGTCCAACGGCCGCCGAACGCCGTCAGGTCTCGCTTGGGTCCGGTGGGCCGAGTGATCCCGGTGACCTCTTCCAACAGTCGGACAACGGTCTGATTCAGGCTGCTCCCCGTCCGATCCGCGAGCTGACGCAGTCTGGCTTCGACCGCTTCAGGGAGGTTCCGGACAGTGATTTGAGGCATACGTGCATCCAGAATGCCTGCATTGTAGCATGCATCGAGCAATCGCTCGAAACCTTCGGTTTCCAGCCTGCCACGCCCGCCCTATTCTGTGGGTCTCTCCGGGCCGTGATGCCCACCTTGCGCATTGGAGCCACCATGGCCACCGCCGAACCCACTGACACACCCGCCGCCTCCCCCAAGCCCTCCGCCGTCGAGGTGACCAAGGCTGCGAGCAACTATCTCGCAGGCGACATCGCCAAGGAGCTCACCGACGGCGCCCCCGGATTCGGCAAGGGCTCGATCCAGCTGCTCAAGAACCACGGCACGTACCAGCAGGACGACCGCGAGACTCGCAAGAAGTCGGCCGACGGCAAGAAGAGCGAGCGGCAGGTCTCGTTCATGATCCGCACCTGCGTGCCCGGCGGAAAACTGACGGCGGCGCAGCTGCTCTCGGCGATTGATCTGGGCGACGAAGTGGGCAACGGCACGATTCGGCTCACCACCCGGCAGTCGATCCAGCATCACGGGGTGGTGAAGGGAGATCTCAAGCCCTTCATGCGGCGGATCCACGACGTCCAGATGTCTTCGCTGGCCGCCTGCGGCGACGTCGAGCGAAACATCATGTGCTGCCCGGCCCCGATCCACGGCAACCCGGTTCGCGACGAGATGCAGGCCAAGGTGGACGAACTGGCCAAGCACCTCGCCCCAAGGACGCGGGCCTACTACGAGATCTGGCTTACCGACCCCGACACGGGCGAGAAGACCCTTGCCGGGGGCACCTCGGCCGACAAGGACGTGGAGCCGATCTACGGCCCCACCTACCTGCCACGGAAGTTCAAGACGGCCTTCGCGCTGCCTGAAGACAACTGCACCGACGTCTACGCCAACGACCTCGGCTTCCTCGTTGTCCATGAGAACGGAAAAATCCTCGGCTACAACGTGCTCGCCGGCGGTGGCATGGGCGTGACGCCAAGCGCCGCCAAGACGTTCCCTGCGCTGGGCAAGCGGCTTGGATTCGTGCCCCCAGACGACGTGTGCGCGATCGCCGAGGCGATCGTCAAGGTGCAGCGGGACTTTGGCAACCGCTCCGACCGCAAGACGGCCCGCCTCAAGTACACGATCCACACGATGG
>JBBAVQ010000297.1:0-3648 GCA_040397625.1 Pirellulales bacterium
TTAGCGACAGACCGGTGAACACGACGCTCCAGGCTTCCCACTTCATGACGAGACTCCGTGCTTCATGTCGAGACTCCGTGTTCCTCGAGTAATCGTTCCGCCGTGGCAAGGGCTCGTCGGGCCGAGTCATCGATGTGCCTCTGCCGACCGCCGGCAGGCGTGAGCATCGCGCCAGCGAAGAGCCTGAGCTTTCCGAGCGTCGAGACCCGTGCCCGCTCGTCGAGCACCTCGAAGCCTCGCCTTCTGATTCTGGTCCCGATCGCATGATAGATCCTAGCCGCTGCCCGCACGGCCAGGCGTGAATCGGCATCAAGCGATGCGATGCCCGAGTCTCCGGCAGTGTAGTAGCTGTCGGCAACGTCGAGGATCTGCCGCACACCCTGCCGCACCCGCCCTGGGTCGGGTGGCCCGGCGCCGGGCCGGAGGCCGTTGGTCCATTCGATCGGCAGGTAGCAGCGACTCCGCTGCCAGTCTTCCGCCACGTCGCGGGCGATGTTCGTGAGCTGCATACCCATTCCGAGCGCCGCGGCATGGGGGCGATGGCGGCGATCCTCGAGGCCGAGGATCGGACACATGAGCACACCCACCGCCCCGGCAACCCGGAAACAGTACCGCCAGAGGTCTGCCTCGCAGAAGCCGGCCGCCGGAGTGAGGTCCGATCGCATCCCTTCGAGCAGGGCCGTCGCCGCTGCGAGCGGCAGGTCGTGCCGGCTGACGAGTTCGGCCAACCAGCGGCTCTCGCTGGAAACCGGGCTGGTGCCGGCGGCGATCCGGTGGACGTCTTCCGTGGCGAGGTCCACGAACTCGACCGCCTGCTGCGGCTCGGCGGCGGCATCGACTCCGTCGTCGCACCACCGGCACCAGGCGTAGAGACGCTCGACGTCGGCCCGCTTGGCCGCCGGCAGGAGCCGGCTGGCAAAGGAGAACGAGCGGCTGTGCCGCCGGATCGACTCTCCCGCAGCCGGGCCGCTACTTGCCGACGACATGGAAGTCGGCCGCGAGCGTGTCGCAGGTGGCCTTGGCGGAGTTGACGACGCCCGGCACGCCGGCCCCCGGATGGGTGCCCGCCCCGACGAGGTAGAGTCCGGGGATGTCCGGGTCGCGGTTGTGGGGACGGAAGTAGGCGCTTTGTGTCAAGGTCGGGGCAACTGAGAAGGCGGAGCCATGACGGGCGCTGAACCGGCTCGCGAAGTCGGTGGGCGTGCAGTGCCGCCGGGTCACGATCGCGTCGCGCACTCCGGGGAGGTGTGGCTCGAGTGACTCGAGAATGGCGTCGCCGTAGCCGGTGGCCACCGCCTCCCAGTCGATTGCCGCGTTGCCCAGGTGGGGCACGGGGCTGAGCACGTAAAATGACTCACCTCCGGGCGGGGCCATGCTCGGGTCGGTGATCGTGGGAGCATGGAGATAGAGGCTGAAGTCTTCGGGCAGACGATGGCCGTAGAAGACCTCGCGCAGCAGCCCGTGGAACCGCGGCCCGAACAGGATCGTATGGTGGGCCAAGTTCGGATACCGCCGGTTGGTCCCGAAATAAAGCACGAACAGCGACATCGACCACGCCATTCGCTCGAGCCGTCGCTGCCGGCGACCGGCCGCGGTGACCCCGCGGTAGAGCCTGGCGTAGGTGTGGTGGACGTCGGCGTTTGAGACGACCGCATCGAACGCCTCTGGTGGACCGCCGGCGGCGTGAATGACGTGCTTGGTCGCGTCGCCGGTGGTCTCGAGCGTGACTCGGTCGACCGGCGCCTCGAGTCGGAGCGTGCCGCCGAGGTCCTGAAAGAGCCGCACAAGTCCGCGGACGAGCGCCCCTGTGCCCCCCTCGGGAAAGAACACGCCCCACTTCCGCTCGATCCAGTGGATCAGCGTGTAGATGGAGCTCGTCTCCAACGGATTCCCGCCGACGAGCAGGGGGTGAAAGCTGAACGCCTGCCGGAGGTGCTCATCCCTGACGAATCGCGAGACGGTGGCGTAGACGCTGCGGTCGGCCCGCAGGCGGGCGAGGTGCGGGGCGGCCCGAAGCATGTCGGTGAAGTGAAGGAAGGGAACGGCGCCGAGCTCCTCGTAGCCCTTGGCGAACACCTGCCGCGAGTAGTCGGCAAACCGACGGTAGCCGTCCACGTCGGCGGGGTTCACTCGCCGGACCTGCTCGATCAGCCCCGCCTCGTCGGCGACGTAATCGAAGGCTACGCCGTCGCTCCACAGGAGCCGGTAGAGCGGGGTCACAGGCAACAGGCGGACATAATCAGACATCCGCCTGCCGGAGAGCGCGAACAGCTCCTCGAGGCAGTGCGGGGCGGTGATCACGGTCGGCCCGGCATCGAAGATGTAGCCGCTATCCTCGTAGACGGCGGCTCTGCCACCAGGCTGATCGTGGGCCTCGTAGCAGACCGTCTCGAAGCCCAGAGACTGCAGGCGGATGGCGGCGGCGAGGCCGCCAAAGCCGCTGCCGATCACGGCCGCCCGCCGGCGCAGACTGCTCCCTGACCGGGGCGGCTGCGGCCCTGCGACGCTCGCCACGATCACGGAAGAGCCTCCGCCTTGGTCGGCTGATGGGTGAGCCGCAGGGCGTCGCAGACCGCGGCGAGCGGGCCGGCTTCGCGGGCTCCACCCGTCGCGGCGGTGAGCCTATCGACTGCCCGATCGAGCCGTGTGTCGATCGTGGCCACCGCCCGGCGGCGGGTCGCGTCAAGCAAATCCTTGGCGAGCGGGCGGAACGCAGCCGGCTGTTCGACCGATCGCCGGAGACGAAGCTGCCAGGCTGCGAACTCCCGGGCCGACAACTCGCTCGCGGCCCAGGCCCAGGGCCAGGTGACGCGCCGATTACGGAGGTCGTCGCACCGATCCGAGCCGTCGATCAGCTCGCAGAGTTCGTCGAGGTCGTTTTTCATCTGCAGGCAGACGCCCACCCGGCAGCCGAAGGCGGCAACAGCTTGCAGCGTCTGCGGGTCACCCCCAGCGGCGTGGGCTCCGCACCAAGCTGCCAGCGACGCGAGGCGGCCGGTCTTCCACCGCGAGATCGCCAGCGCCGTAACGTGGGCCTGCCGCGGAGTGACCTCGTCGATCCGGGTGGTCAGGTCGATCGCCTGGCCCTCGTGACACTGCCGAGCCACCGCGATGAACCGTCCGACCAGCGCCGCCGACCGGGCGGAATCCTCCAAGGCGGCCGCCGCCAGCTCCAGCGCTCGGAAATACATCCAGTTGCCGGCGTTGACGGCCCGGGCAGGCCCGATCATGCGGTGGAGTGCCGGCTGTCCGCGACGAGTGAGCGAGTCGTCTTCGAAGTCGTCGATCACGAGCGAGCCGGCGTGCAGCATTTCGACCGCATCGACGATCAGCGCGGGAGCTGCAGAGCGGCCACCGGCGAACGCATAGGCCCGCTCGAGCAGCGTGGCCCGAAGCCGCTTGCCGCCTACCCCGGGATAGAGATCGGGAGCGAGCTGGAGAGCCTTCGACCAGCCGTGCCTCGTGCGGGCCGTCTGGTGCGTCGCGCCGGCGAAACCGAGAGGATGAGCAGTCATGTCGGCACCGGACGCGGGAGTGAGACGAACGACCGGGCAAAACGAATCGGTGCCAGGCCGGCGGGTGGCCGGCCGATCACGATCCGAGCTGCATCAGTGAACGTGAAGCGATGGGCATAAAACCGCGAGATTC
>JBBAVQ010000298.1:0-3644 GCA_040397625.1 Pirellulales bacterium
TCGCCGTCGCGGAGCAGCACGCACTCGATCCGCTGGCCGTCGGCGAGCTGGAGAAGGAGCTTCTCCGTGCCGTCGTCGGCGCGCTTGTGCACCGCGATGGTGGTCGTCCAGATCCGGAAGTCGGCGTCGAGGTCGGCCCGCAGGTCGCGGGGCAGATCGGTCATGTCGGCGAACGATGCCGCCCGGCGACCGTGCAGCCAACGGCGGATCGCCGCGGCCCTCCAGGCAGGCTGGCCCCGCTGGCCGAGCCAGGCCGCGAGCCCCGACGATGGATCGAGCACGTGCCGCGGCGGCACGGCCGTGGACTCGACGACGGGCAGGAATGCAGGATCGGCGGCCATCGGTCGGGGAAAACGGCACTGGCGGGTGCCGGGAACGCGGGGTACATTTCGGCTGTCACCGCATCATAGCCCGCCGTCTGGCCGACCGAGTGGAGGCCCCTGCCATGAGCCAGAGAAACTACGACGAACGGACGCAGTGGGTCTACGACGACCGGGCATTCCCCGTCTGGAATGGGTCGTTCGACAAGTCGTCCCGCGTGGAAATGATCGACGACGACCTCTGGGCAGGCCGAAGCATCTCGATGCTCCTGGCGGTCCTCGTGGCGATCGGCCTGGCGCTGGCTCTCGGGACGCTCTGGTTCGTGTCCAACTGGCGGTGAGCGGCCTCCCCGAAGCTCACGGCACCGAGGCATCCGGCCTGACGATCCGAGCGCCGGCCAAGCTCAACCTCTCGCTGGCGGTGCTGGCTCGACGTCCCGACGGTTTCCACGAGATCGAGAGCCTGATGGTTCCCGTGTCGCTGGCCGACACGCTCCACGTGCGGCCGCAGGCGATGCCGGGCGTTGGACTGCGGGTGGCGTACGCCGGCGAACTCGCCCGCGGGCCGGGCGCCGCGCTCGCTCGCGATGTGCCGACCGACGGCACCAATCTCGTCGTCCGTGCTGCTGAACGGCTTGCCACCGAGGCGGGCATCACGTCGGGCCTCGCCGTCGATCTCGTGAAGCGGATTCCATCGGGCGCCGGCCTCGGCGGCGGCTCGAGCGATGCCGCCGCGGTGATTCGCGCCGCCGCGATGCTCTGGAGGCTCGACTGGCCCACCGAGCGGCTCGCGGCCGTGGCCGCGACGATTGGCAGCGATGTGCCCTGGTTCTTCGCCGGCGGCGCCGCCATCGCGTCGGGACGTGGCGAGGTGATCGAGCCGGTCGAAGGGTTGCCTGATCTCGCCGCCGTGATCGCCTGTCCGGCCACGGGGCTTTCGACTGCCGCGGTCTACGGCCGCTGCGTGCCCGACGCCGCGCGCGCCGGCGACGCCGCGCGGCTGGCAAAGGCCTTCGCCACGGGCGGACTCGTCACGGCCGTGCCATTCATGAACAACGCCCTCGAGCCGCCGGCGCGAATCCTGTCGCCCGAGATCGACCGGTTGCTTGCGGCCCTCGCCGACGCCGGTGGCTTCGCCCCACGACTGACGGGCAGCGGCAGCGCCTGCTTCACGCTCACCCGCACGCTGGCGGAAGCCGAAGCGATCGCCGCACGGCTCTCGGCGCAGCGCGATGCGACGAACCCGCCGTGCAGCGCCGCCTTCGCCGTCCGCTGCACCTGGCCGGCATGACGGCCGATGTGAGAAGCATGCGCGAAGCGCCGGCATGCCCCCCATCGCTTACGCGATTGGGCTTCCTGATTTCGGCGCGGCCGGAAAGAAAGAGGGCGGCGGGAGACGTTCGTCCCCCGCCGCCCCGCACATTCACGCTGAGCCAGCGTTCGGTGCTACGTGCCGCAGCACCCAGAGCCACAGCATCCTTCCTGCTCGGCTGTCACGCCGGCAGTCGGGCACTCGTCGCCGCAGCAGATGCAGGTGCAGCTCGTGCACTCGCACCTGCCCGTCTCGCAGCAACCGCAGCAATCGCACGTCTCACAGCCCGCCCGCTGGCTGCTGAGGGTGGCGGGCACGAAAGGCACGAAGGCCAGTGCCGCCAGGAGAAACAGACTGTTCATGGGAAAGATCCTTTGCATGAAACACTGAATCGATCACGCCACGTCACGACGTGTGACCGTGGGAAAACCACCGCAGACGTCATCCGACCGGCGGGCTCACGCCCCAGCGCGGGAAGACGTCGATTCGGCGGCCGATTCAGTTCCGCCAGACGCCATACAGGACCCGGACTGGCCGGATCGGCACGACAAGCGACGCCGCCACATACTCTCGGCTGACGCCGAGCGAATGCGGGGGGTCCACAGAGATCGAGTCTGCCACGGCAACCTGCTCGAGCAGATCGCGGTCGAGCGACCGACCCCTGGGAGCCGAAAGCGGTTCATCCTGACTGGCATCCAGCTGGCAGTGGCAGGGCGGTGCGGTGGGTTCCGCCGGGCAGGAGGAGCAGCATTCGCGACTCTCAGCCGCGCAGCAGCCCCGGCCGCACTCACCGCTCCCAAGCTGTGGGACGACCTGCGCGACGAAGGCCACGCACGCCATCACCAGCCCGACTGGTTTTTGCAGGCGGAAACGCACCGGAGAGCCTCCTGGGTTCCATTTCTACGGCCGCCAACCTGAAACGGTTCGCAGCCGAACGTAAACGCACGAGTGCTTCGCAAATAAGAGCCGACCGGCCGCGGCCGGGCCGCCAGGGGCTTATTCCGGCCGCTCGAAATCGGCACGGACGTCGAGCATCGTCTGGTCGTAGTCATCGAGGCGAATCAGTCCATAGCGGGGCATCTCCAGGTCGTAGGTCACCCAGATCGTGACCGACGTGACGGCGGCGAACACGGCCATGTGCAGCCAGTTGAACTGCTTTCTGCCAGACATGTCGTGGCCGGCGAGCAACGCGGCGAAGATGGAGACGAAGAGCAACAGGATCAGGATCTCCGTCGGCGTGTGGGCCATGGAGGCGGCCTGATGGCGAGCGCCGGCATCAAACATCTCGTTGAGCGACGAGAGCAGGATCGCGGCCGTCTGGTCGCTTTCGCACCGCGGCACGGCTGCGACCGACTGCCGCCAGATGGCGTCCTGCTGATCCTTCAGCCGGTCGGAGAGTTCCGCCTGCGACTCGGCGGGGGAGGCGGCTGGCCGCTGCGCCAGCCGGGTATCGAGATACCCGCGAAACAGATCGCGGACCGACGCACGAGTGTCTTCGGGCAGGATCGACAGCCGCAGCCAGGCCGTGCCGATGGCGTTGGCCTCCTCCACGATCAGGCTCCGTCGCATGTCGAGCCGCATGCCCGCCGAACTGAACCAGAATGCGATCAACAGTCCCAGCAGGCCGAGCACCGCGGCATCGACGGCGCTCGTGCCGACCGCATCCGCGTCGTCGGGCCGCAGCCGGCGGAGCCGGCCCAGGCGGCGGCCAGCCTCCGCCGCCACGATCATGGCCACGAAGAGCAGCACCGGCAGGGCGATCATGGGCAACTGCACGCCGTTCATGGTTGGGGTCTCGCAGGCACAGGGGTGGGGGCGGCCGCCGGCGGCTGGCCGAACACCGCCTCCAGGCCGCGGCCGATGCCATCCTTGATCACCGCCTCCGCGGTGTTCTCCACGATCCTGCCGAGGATCGATTCCATGGCGGCTGCGTCGAACTGCGGCTTCTCGACCGTTCCCTTGAGCGGCACCACGAGCGGCGTGCGAAAGAGCGTGCCAAGAACCGGTGTCTG
>JBBAVQ010000299.1:0-3621 GCA_040397625.1 Pirellulales bacterium
AGCCAGGATGGCGAAGCGCAGCGGACATGCAGTGAGCGTCGGGCAGGATGCCCGACGCGAACGTCCGGCGATGGGGCATGGGCAGCCCCGAGCGGCGGATCACCAGCGGGCTTCGAGGCCGAGAGTGGCGCCGTGGAGAAATAGGCCGCCCGCGCCGCGGACGCCGGTGCCGCTGGCCTGAGTGTCGGTGAAGTCCCACTGATTGGCCGCGAGGGCCACGCCGCTGAGCCAGGCGACGTTGTAGCCGAGCCGCAGGCCCCACACCTCGCTGAACCGATACGCCATCGACATGTTCATGCTCGACAGGAATCCCATACCCGTGTCGTCGGCCGATCGGCCCGGCCGGTAGTGAGCGCCCGGCGCGAGCGAACTGGTGATCGGGGGTGCTGATTGCGAAAGCCAGGCTCCGCCGAGACCGGCCTTCAGCCAGCCCTCGAGCGAAAAGCGGTCCCAGGTGCGGCGACCCCGGAGCCCCAGTTGGCCACCGAACAGGTTCGAACTGGTCGCCACCCGATACGACGTCGGTAGTTCGCCCGCGAACGGCGCCACCTGCAGCGCGGCCTGCTCTTCGAGACCGGCCCAGAACAACCCGCCAATCCAGTCGACCTCGGTTTCGTGGCGGCAGCGCCGCTGCGGCCATCGAGAGCAGGGCTCGCAGCCGCTCGTGAACTCGCTGGCCAGCAGATTGAGTTCGACGACGTTCAGCGACGAGGACCACGTGGCCCGCACGTTGCTGGCGGAGTCCCAGCCGGGAACGGCGAGGCCGATATCGCCGGGTATGGCGAGTGACCGGTTCGTGGAGGCGCGGGCGTCGCCGTACCAGCCATAGACGCCCCAGTAGCCCATCTCCCATCCGGTGGTATTGCCGCCATGCCGGCCGACGAACATCCTCACGCCTGGCGCCGTGGTAGGCACCATGCTCCGGGTCGTGAAGACGGTGCCGCCGGGATTCGAGCCCGCCGTTCCATCGACGAGGATGGTCTGGTTGTTGGTCGCGTTGTCCCGGTCGAGAAACAGCACGTCAAACACGACGTACTCTCGAGGAACGCCGCCGCATCCACATCGACCGGCGTGCCCACAGCCGCCGCCGCCCGCGGGGGCACCGACCACGCCTTCGAGGGCGGTGTCGTCGGCCATGACGGGGCTGTCAACCAGCGCGCCGCCCGGAATGGCACCGGCGATAATCGTTTCGTCGAGTACGACCTCGTCATCGAACGAACCGCCGATCACGATCGGCTCGATCACGCACTCCCCGACGAAAGACACCTGCCCCCGGGCCACAGGGCCCGATGCCACGGCAGTCGCCACGGCCGCGGCCGCAATCAGACGCAGTATCATGCTCGCCCCCTTTGGCGGTGCGGCCCGGTTGTTCCGGACCGGAACCAAGCCCCCCACCGGCACGATCCCTTCCCGTGGAGCGATCGGTATTTTCGACGCCAGGCATGAGAATCGTCACGAACGTCGTGCGCGGGGCCTCCGATGCGGCAAACTGCGGCGGCCTTTCCGCCGCGCCGCCCGCGGAACCCGGCCGGTGGCGGCTCCCCGCCCGAAACGCTAGGCTCTCTCGCAGGGTTCCAGCCCGCCTTGCCCCGTTTCACCCTCTTGCCCACGCGAGCCGCCATGGACCAGTTCCGCCGCATTCAGACCGGAAAGAAGGGCGACATCCACCTCGTCCAGTTCAAGGACAAGAAGATCCTCGATGACACCGTCCTCGACGAGATCCGCACGGAGGTGACCCAGCTGATCGGCAAGGCGTCCGGACCCGACGTCCTGCTCGACTTCTCGAACGTCGAGTTCATGTCAAGCGCCATGCTGGGCCTGCTCGGCCAGCTCCATCGCAAGATCTCGAGCGGACACGGCCGGCTGAAGATGTGCGGCATCCGGCCCGAGATCCTCACCGTGTTCAAGATCACGAATCTCGACAAGCTGTTCAGCATCCACAAGGATGCGCCGACGGCCTTGGCCACCTTCACCTGACGGCGGGGGCGGCCGTGGCAGACCAAGCCGACGGGGCACATGCCGGCAGACCCGGCGGCGTCGATGTCGTCATCGCCGAAGACAGCCGCATCCAGGCCCGGATGCTCATCCGGCGGCTCGAGGACGCCGGACACACCGTCCGCTGGGGAGAGAACGGCGCGCTGGCGTTGGCCCTGGCGAAGGAACGCCGGCCCGACATCATCGTCTCCGACATCGAGATGCCCGAGATGACGGGCTACGAGTTCTGCAAGGCCGCGAAATCGGATCCGGCGCTCAAGACCGTGCCCTTCATCCTGCTCTCGACGCTCTCCGACCCGATCGACATCATCCGCGGGCTCGATTCCGGGGCCGACAACTACGTCACCAAACCCTATGAGCCCGACTACCTGCTCGGCAGGATGAACTCACTGCTCGCGTCGCCGCTCGAGTCGGCCGACGATGGCTCGGCAGCCATGCTCGAGGTGACACTGCAGGGGCAGAAGTTCCGGGTCAAGGCGGGTCGCCAGCAGGTGCTCAACCTGCTCGTGTCCACGTTTGAAAACGCCGTTGCCAAGAATCAGGAGCTCGTCGTCGCCAACCAGGATCTCTCGGTTGCCCGGGACGGCCTGCAGAAGTCGAACGAAGAGCTCTCCACGCTCAACGCCGAGATTTCGCGAATCAACGCCCACATGGTCCGCGACCTCAAGGCGGCCGCGAAGGTGCAGCGGTCGCTGCTGCCGGCCGACGACGTCGAGATTCCACGCACGACGATCGCTTGGCGATACGTTCCCTGCCAGGGCCTCGCCGGCGACTTCCTCAACGTGTTTCCGCTCGACGAAGAGCATGTGGGGCTGTTCGTTGTGGACGTCAGCGGCCACGGGGTTCCCTCGTCGCTGATGGCGGTGACGGTGGGCCGCTTCCTGACGCCGAAAGTATCCGACCAGTCGCTGCTCGTCCGGCAGGGGCCCGACGGCCGGATTGCGGTCGCACGGCCCGCCGAAGTCGCCACGCAGCTCAACCGGCTTTTTCAGGCCGATGATTTTTCGGGGCTCTACTTCACGCTCCTCTACGGCGTGCTTCACCTGCCCACGGGTCGTTTCGACTACTGCTCGGGAGGCCACCCGGCCCTCGTCCGGCTCCCCGCCGGTGGGGGCGACGTCGAACTTCACGCCACCGAGAGCTTTCCGATCGCCTTCGTGCCGGACGTGGAGTACGAGCAGAAGACGCTGCAGCTCGTGCCCGGTGACCGGCTGTTTCTCTATTCGGACGGCGTGCCCGAGGCGATGGACAAGGACAGGAACCCTTACGGCGACGATGCGATGGCAGCCTGCATCGCCCAGTTCCGCGGTGCCCCGATCGAGGCCGGCGTGAAGGGCTTGCTCGAGGCGGTTGAAACCTGGTGCCAGCCCAACGGCCCGCTCGACGACGTCTCGATCCTCGGCGTCGAGTGGCGGCCGTAGAGCGCCTCACACCGGCCTCGCCAAAGCCAGCCGTGGGACGGCACGAGTTGGCTCGCCAACAGCCGGAGACTGGGGCGTCGGCAGTCCCGAGCGGCGCACCACGCAAAGGCCCCCATCGCTCACGCGATTGGGCTTCCTGAATGCGTCACTGATGGTGAGCTCGGGGCTGCCGATGCTCCGGAGCCGGGCTCGGCGGCCAGCGGAG
>JBBAVQ010000300.1:0-3587 GCA_040397625.1 Pirellulales bacterium
CCTCGAGGAAGTCGGCCACCTGGTGGACGAACGAGTGCTCGTAGCCGATCGCCAGGCCAGGCACCCACCACTTATCCATGTAGGGATGGTCGCTGTCGGTCACGTGCACGCTCTTCCAGCCGCGCATCGGGCCGGCGTCCTTGTAGTCGAACACCTGCAGGCGGTGCAGGTCGTGCAGGTCCCACTTCAGGCTCATGTTCTCGCCGTTGATCTCGAACGTGTAGAGCGCCTTGTGGCCACGGGCGTAGCGAGTGCTCTCGAAGAGCCCGAGCGAGCCGTTCTTGAAATGGCAGAGAAACGAGCAGGCGTCGTCGATCTTCACCGGTTCGACCTTGCCGGTGAGGTTGTGCTTCCGCTCCTTCACGAACGTTTCGGTCATCGCCGTGACGTCGGCCACCTGACCGTTGAGCCAAATCGCCGTGTCGATGCAGTGGGCGAGCAGATCGCCCGTCACGCCGCTGCCGGCCGCTGCCGCGTCGAGCCGCCAGAGGGCCGCACCCCCCTGGGGCAGATCGGCGTTGATGGTCCAGTCCTGAAGGAACTCGGCCCGGTAGTGGAACACTCGGCCGAGGGCGCCGGAGTCGATGATCTGCTTGGCGAACGTCACCGCCGGGATGCGGCGATAGTTGTACCAGACGGTGTTGGGCACGCCGGCCTTCTCGACCGCCGCGCACATCCGCTCCCCCTCGGCCACGTCCATCGACAGCGGCTTCTCGCAGAGGATCGCCTTGCCGTGCTTCGCCGCCTCGATGGCGATCTCGGCGTGGAGGTTGTTGGGCGTGCAGATGTCGATCGCGTCGATGTCGTCGGCGGCCACGAGCTTCCGCCAGTCGGTCTCGACCCGCTTGTAGCCCCAGCGGTCGGCGAAGGCCTGTGCCTTGCCGGTATCACGGGCGGCCACGGCCTGGAGCACCGGCAGGTATTCGAGGTCGAAGAAGTCTTTGACGCGGTTGTAGCCATTGGAGTGGGCGCGGCCCATGAAGCCGTAGCCGATCATGCCGATGCGGAGTTGCTTAGCCATCGATGAGATCCTTGGTGGTGGTTCAGGTGTGGTTCGGTCGGTTTCGAAGTATTTCGCTGCGGGATGGCAGGAGTCTCCGCTTCGCGGTCCTTCGGATTGTCGCCGGGGCGAGGATACGCCCAAGGCTCCTCGAGCGTTTGCCGATTCCCTCGCCTCGTCCAACGATGTGCCCCTCAACCAGGAGCAGGATGGATCAAGCGAAGGACGATTCTCTGTGACAGGCTCCGTTTCAGAGCAAAAGAAAGTGGAAAGAGTTGTCGGTCACGCCCAGCCGTGGGCGTCGCGGACGGCGATCATGGTCTTGAGGATGGTGTTCCAGGTGTTCGGATTCTCGAGCGTGGCGTTGGGAAACATGCAGCCGTCCCAGCAGATGTGTCGGATGCCTCGGTCCGCGGCCCCTTCGAGCCAGTAGCCCGAGCACTTCACGATGTCGAGTTTGCCGTTCGGGTCGTCTGCCGGGCAGTGCTTGCCCGTCTTGTCGTGCGAACCCGCGCCGTGCACCTGGCCGTCGTTCTGGGCCACGTGGAAGTCGATCGTCCACGGGCGAAGCTTCTCGACCATCGCCGCGTAGGCGGGCCAGAACTCGGCGTCGGTGTAGCCCGGCTTCACGAGCGCGTGCTCCGGGGCGTTGTAGCCGAGCAGGTAAAGATACGTGTGGGCGAGGTCGGCCTGGAAGCCGAGCGTCTCCGGCATCCCCACTTCCTCGAGCAGGTCGAGCATGTCCTTCCACGAGTGCATGCCGGCCCAGCAGATCTCCCCCTCTGCCGCCAGCCGCTGGCCGTTGTCCTTGGCGATCTTCGCGGCCTCGCGGAAGGTCTCCGCAATCTTCACCGTGTTGGCCTTCGGATTCTCCCGCCACTTCGCCACGCCGAACTCGGCCGAGTCGATCCGGATCACGCCATACTTCCTCACACCTTGCCGCTCAAACACCTTCGCGATCCGGCAGGCCATCGTCACGGCCGAGAGAAACTTCTCCCGGGCCGCCGTGTCGCCCATCGCCGAGTCGCCCACCGTGCCCGGCCAGACCGGTGCCACCAGCGACCCGACCGAGAAGCCGTGCTTCGCGATCATGTCGGCGATTTGCACGAGTTCCGAGTCGCTCGCCTCCGGGTTCGTGTGCGGCAGGAAGAGAAAGTAGT
Source organism: Pirellulales bacterium (assembly GCA_040397625.1). Classification (GTDB taxonomy): domain Bacteria; phylum Planctomycetota; class Planctomycetia; order Pirellulales; family UBA1268; genus QWPN01. Next base: position 2,161 of record JBBAVQ010000300.1, read on the forward strand.
CGATGCCGTCGAACTTCTGGCCGTTCACAGTGGCCGCGGCGGTGAGTTCAAGCATCCGCTCGAGCGAGATCGGCAGCTCCTGGCCGGAATCGGTGCCCTTGCCGACGAGGCCGGGCCACATGGCGTTGTGGAGCTTGGGGGCGGAGTGCGTCGGCATGATGGTCGTGGTCCTTGTGGGGGCTCCGTTCAGGTCGCAAGATCACACGAGATGTGCCGGGGCTGCCCGTGCCATCTCGCCGGACGTTCGCTCCGGCCATCCTGGCCTTCGCTCTCTCGATGCTGGCTGCGCTCCGCCATCCTGGCTTCGCTGGCCAGCAACGCCGGCTCGATTGGCACGGGCAGCCCCTGCCGTCGGGCGTCAGATGGGGAAGACATCATGCCCGGCGTCCGTTCATGGGAAGGTCGGAGTGGACGTCGGGGCCGAAGTAGCGAAGCGAGACGAGCGGGCCGGGGCCGGTGTTCTTCACCACGTAGCCGGCCGCTGCGGCGTCAGCCGAGATGAAGAGCTCGTCGGCCGTCATCTGGCCGAAGCGGATCAGGGTCGGCGTCGCCACGTCGTGGCCACCCACCGTGCCCTCGCCCTGCACCGTGATCCAGCCGCTGGCCCCCGCGTCCTTCACGGTGATGCTCGCGCCCGGCTCGAGCGTGAGTTCCTTGGCGCTGAAGAGCTGCCGCCCGTCCACCTGGCCGTACACGATCCAGCGGTCGTTCGCGCCGGGAGCACTGCGGCTCACGTCGACGATCGGCTCGAGGTAGTTGCTCTCCTTGAAGTGCGTGTCGATGTTCTTCTCCCAGTCGAGCTGGCCGATGATGAAGTCGAGGTCGCGGTGCTTCTCCCCCGGCATGTCCTTGACGAGCAGGCTCCACGGCACCGCCCGACCCTCCACGAGTGACTGGAACATCGCGAATACGTCGCTGCCCCACTGGGGTTCATACGTCAGCAGTGAGCCGGGGGCGTGCAGCACGCCCGGCGGGATCAGCCAGCCGGTGCCCCGCTTGAGACGGTAGGCCTTGGCGAGGTCGATGATCCCGTTGTCGCCGCGGTTCCAGTTCTCCAGACACTTCCGCACGTCTTCCTTCGTGGTGCCCGGCTCAAGGCCCATGAAGGTGTAGGGGAAGTTGTTGTCGCAGTTGTTGTACTGCGGCGGGAAGTAGTAGCTCTCGGGCTTGCCTTCCTGGCCCACGAGCTTTGCGTCGTCGAACGACTGATGCATGTGGTGCGGGATCGGCCCCATGTTGTCGAAGAACTTCGAATACACGGGCCACTTCTTGTAGCGATCCCAGATCGCCTTGCCGACGAGCCTCGCGCCCCCCTCGCCCACCGCGTCGCGGAGCAGAAACCGTTCCCCCTCGAACACGCACCACGACAGCCCCTCGTCGGGCACGCGGCCCTCGTTGGCGGCTTCGGTCGTGCTGGCGAACCACCG